>QCFS01000004.1 GCA_003278365.1 Prochlorococcus sp. AG-363-M17
TGGTGTCAGTTTGATCACCCATAGGGTTGCGAAGGTAGAACATTGCAGGAGTTACAGAAATGTTGTCTGAGACCTGAATCTTGTACCACCACTCAAACGCCCAGTTGGTGTCATCATCAAAATCAGCTTTGTTATTTGGATAAGCAACACCATCCTGATCCAGCTCGGTCACATGAGTCGCCTGACCCAATGCGAAGCCAGCTGTATTGCCATCTACGAAGGCATCTTCCCATTCAAAGCCAATAGACCATGACTGAGTAGTAGCACTTTCATAAGTAGCGTCTGAATCATCTTGGTCATCATGGGTAGCTATACCCCAACCAATGCTGACGCTAGGGATTGCTCCGGTTTCATCAGGTGTCCAATATGCACTTAATGCATAGGAGTTCGACACTCCCATGTTGTCAACAAGAGCCGCTAATGGAGTACCTTTTCCACCTGAGATGTGATTGTTCCACTGATAGCCACTTGTGTAGCTATAGGCAACAGCTGCGCCCCAGTTTGGCTGTGTGTAAGCAATCTGAGCTGTGGCATTATCACCAGACGCCTCATTCATGATGCCACCACCGTTATCGGTTTCGACACCAGCTGCTGCGTCATCAGCACTCTTACTGATTTCAGCGTTAGTAGAGACGTAGTTAGCACTTACATCCCAATCACCATTGTTGTACTGAACACCAGCACCACCACCTAGAGCCAAGTTATATGCAGATGGTGCACCGGCGTAGGTGAAAAAGTCCAAAATGCTATCGGCTGGATAAACACTTGGCCAAACTGCCAACATGTCGTCCTGACGAACTTTTGGACCAACGATGATTGTGAATTCTTCGTTATAAGGGAAGGAGTAATAAAGACGATCAACTTCGATTGAATCGGCTCCAGAAGCTGACTCATAAGCAACTTCCAGTCCTGCTAGAGCAACATAGTCGCTTCCGCTAAAAGCGCTATCGTTTCCAAAGTTGCCAGCACGCAAACGAGATTTCAGCAAATCTTCACCAGTGAAACTGGTATCAAGTGAAATCTTGTAGTCGTAGTTGAAAGAAACACCACCGGCATCATCACCAGCCATGGCGGCACGCTTCTTCTCATCACCTGCGCCGTGAGCATCTCCTCCATAGGAGTTACCACCAACAACAAATGTTGCTACTCCACTCATTTTGGTAGTAGTGGAGAACTGACCAGCCTCCATTTCGCCAAGACGAGCTTCGAAGCCGTCAACCTTGCCCTTAAGCACGGCTAATTCTGGACCGAATTCTTCAACGAGACGCTCAACGTCATCGCTAACTTCAGTTACACGCTCAAGGCATGCATTCAACATCGCAGCGGCTTCGTAACGAGTAATTGAGCCGTTGCCATTGAAAGTGCCACTGGGATAACCAGCTACACAGCCATAACGCTTACTCAAGTCAGACAGTGCTTTGTAAGCCCAGTCAGTTGGATAAACGTCAGAGAATTGAGAAGCGCTGGTGACCTGCTCGCCGGCAGCCGAATAATCGGATACACCGTCAATGTTCAGGTCAGCCGCCTGAGCTGCCATAGGGGCAATAAGCCCAAGCGCAGCAGGCGCTACCAGCAATTGCTGGAAAAGTTTCATGAGGTTCCTCACACGGAAATTGGCGCAATGCACCATTCAAATTTTGCCCGAGAATGTGTCATAAGGCACATGGTTGTGTGCCAGAAAGGACAATGGTCAAGCAAACAGTCTGGGACTGCGAGTTAGCGGCCTAATTAATAGATTCTTAAAAAGAAAATTGTATGGAAAACTACGGAACACTGTTTTGATTAAAAATTTATAGCTCAATGAAAAGTAATTTCTCCGCTAGCTTAGCTAATTAGATGTACATATAGATAAAATTTAGCTGCCTTTAAGGCAGCCTTCACGAATCAGTTTCACCTAAGGACCTCAAAATACTGCAACTAGCAGATTGATAAGTTCAAAACCAAACCAACAGCAAATATGAATGATTCAACCTATCTAACTGATCCCACTAAAGGGCCTCCCTTAAAGCAATTGCTATTGCTCTGGGGCTTAGCATTAATCATTGCATTTATAGGTCTTGGAGAACTTTCCCTGAGGGATTTCGATGAAGGTATTGTGGCGAGAGTTTCTTATGAACTCACTCAAAAGAAAGGATTAGAGATACTTCTACCAACTTTATGGGATGCTCCATATCTCAATAAGCCTCCGGGACTGCATTGGTTAATAGCGGGAACCATTGCACTCACCAAACAAGGTGCAACTCCCTTGTCTGAACCTCCAACAGAATTTGTAGTGCGATTAGTACCAGCATTTCTTTCCACACTTGTAGTTCCATTTGGTGGATTATTGCAGTGGGAAATTAGAAAAGGAGATCGGGTTTCTTGTCTAACAACATCAGCCATCCTTCTGACGCTTTTACCAATAGCAAGACACGGACGATTAGCAATGCTAGATGGTCCTTGTCTTAGTGCTATTGCATTGCTGTGGTTATTGATTGCCTCTAACAAACAAACACCTGGAGATCGTTTTCGCTTACTTGGATTAGGGCTAACAGGAAGTTGCATGCTCATGCTAAAAGCACCCCTCATTATTCCTGCATCAATAGCAGCAGTTGTTCCAAGTGTTTGGAGCAGAGAATTAAGAGCTTGGTGGAACTGGAAATTTTCAATTTGGCTAGGATTAGGACTACTTCCAGGATTTGCATGGCATATCTGGCATGGGCTCCAAAGAGGAACTCAAGCCTTTTGGCTTTGGGGAGGAGATGGTGCCGGGAGAGTTTTATTTGACCTAGGAGAAGGTAGTGATATGGGATGGAAAGTACCTGTAATCGAAATTCTTGAAGGAGGCTGGCCTTGGTTGGTCTTATGGCCCATTGGAATTATTTGGGCCTGGAAAGAAAGAAACAACCGCTGGGGGAAATGGGCACTGGGTACACAAATTATTTTAGTTTTAACGATATTGCCTCTTAAAACGCAACTCCCCTGGTATAGCCATCCTCTTTGGCTCCCTTTCTCAATCATATGCAGTCCACCTTTAGCCTGGCTGATAACAAGAGAGAATCCAAAAGGAAAGCTTGGTAAAAAACTTTTAAATCAGATACCATTCTTCTGGATTGGTCTAGGTGGAGTTCTTGTCTGCTTATCGTTTTTGGGTATTTCTGGAGTAGCACAAGTGATTAGCCCTTTTAGCAAGATTGCATTTGTAGCAGGAACTGGATGGGCTTTAGGAGGGTACCTATTAACAAATCCTGAGCAAGAAAAACGTCAGGCTGGTGCTTATTCTTTAATAGCAGGAAGCCTTTGCGCTCTAGCACTATTAATGGGATCGTCGTTATGGCTTTGGGAACTAAATGAAAACTGGCCTGTCAAACCTCTAGCAGAGCTAGCCTCAAAAACTGACAACGCTTTAGTTTTCTTAGAAGGTAATGAAGAACGTCCTAGCTTGAATTGGTATGCAGGTAAACAAATCAAGCGCCTTGGAAATATAGAAAATGCTAAATGGGTACTCACTTCAAATCCAAAGCGAGTTGAACAAATGCTTCCTTCTATCAAATGTAATTCTATAGAAACCCATGAAAAATGGGCTCTTCTTTTTTGTAATGCAAAAACCCAGTAACTTGATTCATGATTAATCCATCAATCTACTTGTAAATCATGCATATCCCACCGATCAATCAACGACTTTCGGTGGTTTTGCCCACATACAACGAAAGAGAAAATATTGTCCCATTGCTTAAGAATCTGATCTCACTATTGGATTCCTATGAGATGGAGATAATTGTGGTTGATGATGACTCAAAAGACAGAACAGCAGAAGTAGTAAAAAATATGTCACAGGAGGACTCTCGTATACGTCTCATTCGACGAATAGGTAGGTCGGGTTTGGCTAGTGCAATAAAAGAAGGGTTATTGGCAGCTACTGGTGACCTGGCAGCTGTAATGGATAGCGATGGACAACATGAACCAATTGCCCTAATCCAAGCGTTAGAAAAGCTCGAATCAGAGCAATTGGATATAGTTGCTGGCAGTCGATTTCTTCGGGGTGCAGAAATATATGGCTTAAGTAATACTAGGACAGGTGGATCTTCATTGGCCAATAGTTTTGCTCGACTAAGCCTGCCTAAAAATTACAACCATCTAACTGATTATATGAGTGGTTGCTTCGTAATTAATCTGAAGTCATGTCTTTCGAGTATTTATAAAGTTGATGTTAATGGATTCAAATTTCTGTACGAGCTTTTTTCAATAAGTCATGGATCTCTAAGAATTGGAGAAATTCCTCTAAACTTTCAACCAAGATCATATGGTCAATCAAAGCTAGATCTAGCAATTTTATGGGATTTTCTTATATCTCTTTTACATACACTCAGCCTAAGGATTATACCTAGAAGAGCAATTAGCTTTGGGATAGTAGGGACTGGAGGGGTCTTCGTTCAACTTATTTCTACAGAGATATTAATGAATATCTTTCAACAGACCTTTCAACAAGCTATACCAGTATCAGTTATTATTGCAGCAACATCTAATTATTTAGTAAACAATGCCCTTACTTTTAGAGCCCATAGGTTAAGTGGAAGTAACTTATTAAAAGGTCTTCTGAAGTTTCTTTTGGTTGCCTCTTTACCAGTTCTCGCAAATGTTGGACTTGCAACCACCTTTTACAACGTAGTATCAGCAAATCCATTTGTGGCTCAAATGTCTGGAATTATTGTTGTATTTGTCTGGAATTATGCCGCATCTTCACGCTTTGTTTGGAACACTCCATAGTTTATTCAAGTAACTAAAAGCATGCTATTTAATCTAATTTCCAAGAAAGAATGGTTGGTGATAGTTACAGGTTTTATCCTGCGAATAATCAATTTGAACTTACCAATTGTTGGAGTACATAGCTGGAGGCAAGCTGATACATCAGCAATGGCACGACATTTTTATCAAAACAATACTCCCATTTGGCTTCCTCAAATTGACTGGAGTGGAGCTTCAAATGGTTTTGTAGAAAGCGAGTTTCCACTCTTTCCTTATCTAGTGGGTCAAGTATATAAAATTGTAGGAATTAACGAATGGATTGGACGAGGCTTCGCGGCCATATTTAGCACCATAACTATTTACTTCATAATCAAAATTGGCGAGTACTTCCTAAGCAAAGAAAGTGCTTTTTGGGGTGGATTATTTTTTGCAATCTGTCCTATTAGTGTTTACTACGGTAGGACATTTCAAGCAGAATCATTGTTAATGCTTCTGGCAAGCATTAGTATTCTTATGATGATTTACTTTAAGAGTGAGAAAGGAAATTGGTCGATAGTAATTAGCTGGCTTACTTTTACGCTATGCTGCATGATAAAGTTTCTCCCATTAGCATGGCTAGGCATAACTTTGCTAGCAATATATATAGGACCAACTGATTTTAAAAAAAATATAACCGATGCTTCTATAAGGAAGAATTTTCTAAATCATAAAAATCATATATTTTTATTTCTACTCTTTACACTAATCTTTACTGGTGGATGGTTCTTCCATGCATTTCATCTAGGGAAAGCTAGTGGCATTAGCTTTGGATTCTGGGGAGCAAGTTCAGACAGAAGTAGTTTACGTCTATTATTTGATATGAATCTTTGGCTAAATCTTCTGTTGAGAATAGTCCTTAAAAACCTAGCAATTATTGGTCTACCTTTACTCATTATTGGAATACATAGATCAATTAATACATATGGGAGTAGAGTTCTCTTGGTTGGTTTATTCGGGATCTTTATATGCACTGTCTTTGCTTTAAGAGCCAGTACAACTCATGAATACTATCAACTCCCTTTGCAATTATTTTTCTGTCCTCTTGTTGGACATGGCCTTGTGGCATTTAATAGTATGAATAATCTTAGTTTGAATTCAAATATTCTGCTCACAAGTACAGTTTCTCTTTGTCTAGCTATTAGCCTAGTTGTTCTTTCTATAGATTATTGGGCTATCGAACAACGACAAGCAGTAATCTGGATGCCACTAGCAAGGAGAATCAGGAAAGAGATCCCTAAACACACTAAAATAGTGAGCGTCACAGGTGGAGATCCGACATTATTGAATCTCGCTAGAAGGCAGGGTTGGTTAACCCATCTTGGTGGAATCAATAATAGTCAACTTCAGGAATGGTCCGATCAAGGTGCTACTCATATAGCAGGAAGCTTGAACTGGAGAGAGACTCATATAGCTATTTATAATGATGATTACAAGAGAGATATGAAGGATTTTTTATGCAGAAATATTCCTGAAGAATCATGCATCATCAGCTCAAATAATACATATCTATTGCCAATAAAATCAATTATCCAATGAGCCTAGAACTACTACCAAAAACAAATAGAAGCGCCCGAAGTATAGTTATCAAATGGATTATATCATTCTTCTTTATAGTATTGATACTACAATTTTGGAAGATATTTTCTCTAAATTCCAGTTATGATCAAGGATTATTTTTACAAGAAATTTGGAACACTTGGCAGGGAAGAGCCTATGAAAGTACATTGGCCTCAGAGTTGTCAGCGCCGGTTAAATTCTATGGCGAAGTACCAGTACTAGGTTATAGGCATCTGGCTCAACATTTTACTCCTTTATTAATTATATGGACTCCTCTAGTAGGAATTTTAGGTGTTTGGGCACTCCCAATCATTCAGGTTTCAGTTCTAGCAATAGCAGGATGGATTCTTTTCCTTTTAGGGAAAGAACACCTCCCAAGTCAACTTGCTGGCTGGATCGCATGTAGTTTTTTTACTACTGGCACTGTAATAGGTCCATCACTAGAGAACTTTCACGACTTATGTGTTATTCCCCTATTGGTTTTTAGTCTACTTTTAGGCATAAGTAAGAATCAAAAATATCTTTTTTTAATTCCTGCTACTCTGCTTCCACTTGTAAGGGAGGATGTCGGCATTCTTAGCTTTGGGATAGGTCTTTGGATGGTAATAAGGAGACCTTCATGGAAACTATTAGGGATAGGTCTTTGCCTCTATTCATTATTATCAGTTCTACTTATAACCAATTGGATTATGCCCATATTTGGAAGCGAGCTTAAAGAAAGATTCTTGCAAGAAAGGTTTGCTCAATACCTCAACAATGAATCAGGAGGTACAATTGACGTTCTAATTGCAATGGCTAGACAACCTTTACTGCTAATAAAGGAACTTATATATCCTCCAGCAAGCACACTAAGATTATTTGTAACTCTCGGACTCCCATTAGTATTCATCCCAATTATTTCATTAGACAGCTGGTTATTAATAGCACTGCCATTGTTTATTGCACTCAGCTCACAGGGTGGCAATGCTTTAAGTGTTCATCTCCGTTTTATGCTTTACCTGGTACCTGGTGTTTTTGCAGGTTCAATCTTTTGGTGGAGTAAAAGAACCCATTTATTCAACAAGTATAAATTCCAAAATATCTGGAAAATCTGCATCAGTATAGCTTTATTTTTTTCAATTATAGGGAATCCACATCGTTCACTATCTGCAGTAATACCAGACAGCATCCAACCTTGGGTTCACATACCTGTATATAGACAATTCCAAAGAGGTAAAGAAGCAAAAAAAATATTTTCCTTAATTCCTGATGAAGCATCAGTTGCAGCAGAAACTCACTTAATTCCTCAATTAGCTGAAAGAGAGATTCTTATTAGATTTCCAGAAAGTTATACATTTAAAGATCGCAATGGAAGTCTGCAAAAACCTGATTATATTATTAGTCAGCCTTCTTACAACAAAGATTATGGTAAAGCTTTTAGGCACCATGCACGTTGGGTAATAAGAAGCGGGGACCGAATGAAGTCGCTTATAGAAAACAATCAATATGGTGTATTTATCTGTGATAAAAAAACAATCGTCCTTAAAAAGGGATTGGCAGACACTAAAGAAAAACAACAGTGCTTAACCAGAGAAATTAACAGAAATCAAAGAGAGATATTTAATTATTATGGAGATAACTTTGCTAGAGAATAATCGTAGATTGCAATCGAACTATAATTAAAGATCAGATATTCAAAAGGCTGAGATCAAATCCTATGAAGCATAGCTATACTTTAACACCCAATAAGATATTAGGGGGAATAATAAAATAAGGCTATAGTAAAGCTACATTAACCTAGAGAATTTATTTAGATATAATTAAGCTAATATAGCTTCTAATATGATTCCTAACTCTCGAGAGATAAAATCTAATGATTTCATTAATGATACTAAATCTTTGAAGATCGTGGAAAATAGTTCTTACCGAAAGATAACCCTTAAATACGTTTGCGTAGCAATCTTTTTTTGTTTTTGGGGTTTATCGGCAACACGCCACTTTCTTTTGCAAAGCAATGCTTATGATCTAGGACTTTTTGATCAATGGGTTTGGTTAACTAGCCAAGGATTACCTCCGTTCTCATCCATGGAGGGAGTTCATATTTTGGCGGATCATGGGGCTTTCTCTCTTTATTTAGCGGCTGTCTTCTATAAAGTTCATCCCACTATTCACTGGCTGCTTGCAAGCCAAGCTGCTGCATTAAGTGTGACAGCAATTCCTATCTGGTGGACTAGTAAGCAAGCAAAATTATCCAACAAGTTATGTTGGCTGGCTTGTGGACTCTGGTGGCTTCAACCTGTAGTTTTCAATGTGAATCTTTTTGATTTTCACCCTGAAGTATGGGTTATGCCTGCGCTTGCTACAAGTTTCTGGGCAAGTAGAAAAAACAAATTCTGGATTTGGATCTTATCAATAGTCCTCTTATTAAGTTGCCGCGATGGTTTGGTTCTTGTAGTAATAGGCCTAGGCCTGGAACAAGCACTTAGAAGGAATTGGACTTGGGCTATCGGAGCTACAGGGATAGGTCTAGGGTGGTTTGCCATGCTAAATCAATGGTTATATCCAACTCTGAATCATGAGAGCTCAGGGCCAAAAGCTATAAAGACATTATTCTCTTATTTGGGAAATGATGTCAATGAAATAGCACTTAATATCCTAACTAATCCTAAACTGATCATAAATAATATTGACTGGAAGGATGGTTTATTTTATTTAATCCTAATCACGGTGCCAGTTGCTCCTTTTCTACGCAAAAATTCTCTAAAAGTTCTCTTCTCAGCTTTACCACTTGTGGTGATTAATATATTATCTTCAGAGGCACCGCAAAGGACATTAATACATCATTATAGTCTTCCAATTGCTGTGATTGCTGTGATAGCAACTATTGATGGTCTTGCGATTCAACCCAAGCAAAAAGTACCTTGGAAACTTCTTATTTGGAGTTCTATTTGTTGGGCATGCCTTGCTAAGCCTTGGTTTTTTGGGGGTCACTATTTAACACGAGTAGATAGCATATGGCCAACCAATCAAGCCTTTGAGAAAATCAATGCGCAAAGTAAAGTCTTAACAACTAGTTATCTAGTCCCCCACCTCAGCCAAAGAGAAAAAATATCATTCCCCAAAGAGAATCTGGATAGTAATTATATAAATGGTTTTGACATCTTACTCCTGAATCCTAAAGATCCTGGCTGGGGGTCAAGTTCCGAGATTCAATTAAATTTATTAAAAGAAGCTAAACAAGAAAGCTGGTACTGCAGCCAATGGTCTAACGGTCTAGAACTTTGTCAAAGCCCTATCAATTAAAATGCTCAGAAAATATAACCAAGAAATTACTACTTCAGATGATATCTGATCGAAATAATTTCGATGGAAAGTTTATTAGATTAGTGAGGCTTGTCTATCCTAAATCAACATTACTGCGATATGAACCATCTCGAGCAGCAAAGGTTTACAGAAGATAGGAGCATCTGGATATCGGCTGGTATTTTCTTTTTAGCTTGCATGGCCTTACAGGTATGGAGAATGCAAAGCCTGGCAGCATCAATGGACCAAGGGATTCTTTATCAAATTCTTTGGAATGCCTTAAGAGGGCATCCTTTTGAGAGCACTCTCTCCTCACAACTATCAGCTGATGTAGTAATTTCAGGGAATATTCCGAGCGTTGGTTATCATCGACTGGGACAACATTTTACACCTATACTAATAATCTGGTTACCTATAATAGGCCTATTAGGTAAATGGGCATTACCATTAATTCAAGTTAGTTTAATTACATTCTCAGGGTTAATTTTCTACTATCTCGCCAAAAGAAAACTTAGCTTAGATTTATCTAAAATGCTAACTTTAGCCTTCTTTGGTGCGAATGCAGTAATAGGTCCTTGTCTAGGAAACTTTACGGACTTATGTCAATTACCTTTCTTTGCATTTAGCTTACTTTTAGGAGTTGAGAGAAGAAGTGGCTGGTTAACAATAATCCCAGCAATAGCAATCCCACTAATACGTGAGGATACTGGAGTTGTGCTAGTTGGAATTGGCATATGGATTGCCTATAAGTATAGACATCTATGGAAATTAGGCACAATGCTGATTCTTTATGGTGGGGCTTGGGTCTTAATTACGACTAATTTATTAATGCCCTTATTTAGCGAAGATACTTCTAAGCGTTTTATGGTAGAAAACTTTGGACAATACCTACAAGATAAAGACCAAGCAAGCAGTATTGAAGTCATTCAATTGTCTTTACAGCAACCTTTCGTAATTCTAAAAGAAATAATCAACCCTCCTGGTAAAACTATTGGATATTTACTAGGTCATGGCCTTCCTCTAATTTTCATACCGTTCATTTCAATTGATAGTTGGTTGATGATGGGTTTACCTTTATTAGGCCTTTTAATGGCACAAGGAAATCCTCTTGCAATTAATTGGCGCTATACATATCTTGTAATCCCTGGACTATTTGCTGGAGCAATTTATTGGTGGCAAAAAAATGAGCCAGTTTTTAATTCACGAAGACTCAAAAGAATATGGGCTGGGTGTATTACGCTATCTCTAATATTTACAATAGGAAGTAACCCTAATAGAACACTTTCTTGGCTAATTCCTGAAAGTATTGAACCATGGGTTTTTCATTCTCCAATTAAACAATGGCAACATGGCGTGATCGCAAGGAAAGCTATCAAAGGGATTCCAAAAAAAGCTTCTGTCTCTGCAAGTTCAACTTTTGTTCCACACCTGGCCAATAGAGAAGTCTTAATAAGATTTCCATATCATATAAAATATAATGACGCCGAAATGAATGTACAAAGGGTCGACTGGATAGCTATAGATCTTGAGCATCACAGAAAATATGCAGATAAGTTTAAAAATGAATGGCGCGACTTGCAAGAGATATTAGACGTCATGAAAGATCTAGAAGAGGATTATTCTGTAAGGTTTGTTCAAGATGGAATTGTAATTCTGCAATTAAATTCTGAGAAAAAATCTACACTTGAAAATCAATACTCCAATTTAGTTAGATCTACAAAAGAGATCAATCCACCTTGAAACTTTATTCTAATGCCTAGTTATATTTCTTCTACAGTTAATATATAAAGGAGGTCAATATATGTGTGATTCACTAAATTAAAGTTACCTTATTTTCTAAAAACAATAGATATTCTTCTCATTATCCCACTAAAGCGGTTATGGTAATGAGAATAAAATAAAAACCCTAAGAAATTCTTCCGTGTACATCATTGAGCTAGTGCTGAAATTAAATCCAATCCCCTTGTCTGTCCAGCGCAAGGAATTAAAAGATGCCGAGGTCATCTACAAAGACTTAAGGCATTGCCTTGAAAAAGGAAACTCTCGACTTATAGACCTTACTTGTGAAGTAGTGAAAGGGAAGAAAATAGCTGTTATATCTAATGAAATACTGGCTGTTCAAATTTACGAAAAAACAGCCTCTTCTACTGGTATTAAAAGACCAGGCTTCTCATTTGAGACCTAGAAATATGACCAATGGCGACGAGCTGAAAGTAAAAAAGACCATCGAAAAATTAGACTTTAAAAACATCTATTTCTCTTGGCCTTCAGGAAAAGAAGCTCTTGCTAACTGCAGTTTCTCAATTCCTGGGCCTGGTCTATGGATGTTAGTGGGTAGAAATGGCAGTGGGAAAAGCACTCTTTTCAAGATCATCAGTGGTCTACTTCAACCTCAACATGGAGAAATAAGCTGCAATCTCAAGTCTTCACTAATGTTTCAAAACCCTGATCATCAAATTCTGCTGCCCAGTTGTGGCAGTGATTTGCTTCACAATCTGCCAGCCAACTTAACAAACACACAAATAGAGATCCGTATAACAGAACTATTAGCTGAAGTCGATCTAGAAGGTTTAGCGTCCAGACCTATCCACACTCTTAGTGGAGGGCAAAAGCAAAGACTGGCTTTGGCCGGTGCCCTTGCAAGCGAATCCCAATTGCTGTTGCTTGACGAACCAACTGCACTTCTCGACCCAAATAATCAAAAGATGGTTTTAAGAACAGTTAAAAAGCTTTGCCACCGATCAAAAGATCCTCTGACAGCTATCTGGATAACCCACCGCTTAGATGAACTAGACCATGCAGATGGGGCTGCCAGAATGGAAAATGGGAAAGTTGGAAAATGGATTTCTGGCAAACAACTAAGAAAATCTATCCAGCCACTTGCAGTAAGGCAGGTATGAACGGTAAGTTCTTCGGGTTCCATTCCTCGGTAGCTCAGCGGTAGAGCGGTCGACTGTTAATCGATTGGTCGCAGGTTCGAATCCCGCCCGGGGAGCCTTATAAAGAGCCATAGCTTAAAGCTGTGGCTCTTGTCACTATTTTCACGAAATCCACTACAGACCATGGAGAGATTCTGAAGAATTTCTAAAGACGAGTAGGCTCATCTGAAGCAGGCAATCAGCTGTAAGCTTAGTTATCGCAATATTTTTCAGCGAAAAGGTTGACGAGATCGCCAAGGATTGCATTCATGCAAAGCAACACAAATCTTGAGAGAATCATGCAATTACACATGTAACAGCATTTTGCTGATTACGCATCACATCCATAAACCGATCTAATGAAGCCTTGCATCCTGCTCATTGAAGACGACCAGGACATGCGCGACCTGGTAAGCAGTCATTTAGAGCACACAGGTTTTGATGTTCAAAAAGCAGGTGATGGCATTAAAGGGCAAGCTCTAGCACTGCAATACAGTCCCGATCTCATTCTTCTAGACTTAATGCTCCCTAACGTAGATGGGCTAACCATCTGTCAGAGACTAAGAAGGGACGAGCGAACCTCGGGCATACCTATCCTTATGCTCACAGCATTAGGAGGAACCAAAGATAAGGTAAGTGGATTCAATTCTGGTGCAGACGATTATTTAACCAAGCCATTTGACCTAGAAGAGCTCACAGTAAGAATTAAAGCTCTCCTGCGTCGTACGGATAGAGCTCCAATTGGCACAAGCAGTCATCAGGAGATTCTCAACTTTGGACCTCTAACTCTTGTACCAGAAAGATTCGAGGCGATTTGGTTTGACCGTCCAGTCAGGCTGACTCATTTGGAATTTGAACTTTTACATTGTCTACTTCAACGCCACGGGCAAACAGTTGCACCTTCATTAATTCTCAAAGAGGTTTGGGGATATGAACCTGATGATGATATAGAAACCATTCGAGTTCATGTTCGTCATCTCAGGACAAAACTTGAGCCTGAGCCAAGGAAACCTCGATTTATCAAGACAGTTTATGGAGCAGGGTATTGTCTTGAACTACCGACTGGTGGTGAAATTGCAGCAATGCAAGATGTACTAGCAAAGGCACGCGAAGAAAGAGAAAAAAAGAAAGCAGAAAGAGAAAGCGCTTAAACAAAATCCCGTAATTCCAAAAACGCCATTTCCCATGCAAGCCTCGGCTGGACATAAGACAATAGATGCTTCCTTAACGTCTCTAATCTTCTGATTGGGCGATCGTCTTGAGTGCTGAACCAAAGGTGATATTCCAACCAATCAATTAACCACAGTTGCTGCTCACTTTGCAAAGCTTCCGTTAAATCTCTAGCTAAAGATAATGCTTCTAAAGAAGCTTGAGGAAGCGCATCTAAGCGCATCATTAAGTCCTTGGGCAGTGCTTCCCAAATACCTATATTTTTGATCAATCCCCCTGGTGAACCTCCTGAGAGTGCCATCAATTCTGGTTGTTCTGAATTACTAATTAATGAAGATATCTTATTTGTTTTATCTACTCTCAATAGAACCTCTTTAAGAAGCTTAGATCCCAATCTACCAAACATAATCTTTTGACACCTAGAAGAAATTGTTTGCAAAAGCCTCTCTGGAGAAGTGGATATCAGTATTATCAATCCATGTCCAGGTTCTTCTAGAGTTTTCAAAAGAGCATTCGCTACACTTTCAGGCATAGCATCAACGTATTCAATAACAACCATTCCTCTTTTGCACTCTGATGGTTGTTTCGCTAAAAATTGTGTAACTGCTCTTATTTGTTCTAATCGAACCTGCGGAGGTCCTTTTTTTACTATGCCTTCTTTATCAGCATTGGATTTAGTGATAAGCCGTCCTTGATGCTTATAAGTAGGCTCAACCCACAACAAGTCAGGATGGTTACACCTCTCCAATCTTCGTCTATTTCTAAGATCAACTTGACCGTTATTTAAAACTCCTTCTAGAAAGCGTAATGCTGTTAGACGTCGACCAACTCCATCAGGCCCAGAAAAAAGATATGCAGGTGCAATATGAGACTTATAAATTGCACTTTGGAGAATTGATATTGCTGATTGTTGACCAATTATGTCATCAAAAACCATATCTATTTTATTGATCTCTTGTTTCATAATGGTGCTCTGAAATTAAAAGCTTTTAGCAATTCATTTTCAATAGAGGTACTAACTTCTCGAGGGCTTTGATCTGCTTTTATTTTCAACCAATTACGAGACTTCGCTATTACAGAGAAGCCATCAGAAACTCTTTCTAAAAAATTTAGGCCCTCAGCTTCAATACGATCATTAGGCAGCGAATCCCTGCGAGCCAAGCTTCGTGAAGCAGGTAAATCCAACCAAATCGTGAAGTCAGGAACTACACCAGCTGTAGCTATCTTTTCAAGATCTTTTATCACCTCTAAATCAAGTCTTCTTCCATACCCCTGATAAGCAAGTGTGGATCCGCTGAATCGATCACTGACAACCCAATCACCATTGTTAAGAGCTGGCAAAATAACTTGAGATACGTGTTGAGCCCTATCTGCTGCATATAACAACAATTCGGATAAGGGTTCAGGTGATACCTCACCAGGAGGATGAAGCAATAATTGTCTCAAAGCAAGTCCCAAGTCTGTACCGCCAGGCTCTCTAGTTAGATGTAATTTTGCGTCCTTAGGCATCAATCCACTATTAGGAAGCCATTTTTCAAGATGCTTAAGCTGAGTTGATTTGCCACAGCCATCGATTCCCTCAAGCACCAATAATCGACCGATCATGCACTCTTGAGTGTTAAAGCATTCACAACAACAGTAATAGAGCTAATTGCCATCAGCAGTGCAGCAATTGGAGGGGAAAGTAATAGCCCATAACTTGGCAAAAGCAAACCTGCTGCTATGGGCAAAGCAATTAAGTTATAGCCAAATGCCCAAAAAAGATTTTGCTTAATCTTTTGCATGGTCCTTCGAGCCAATATCAAAGCAGCTGGTAATCCCTCTAAGCGGTCTCCTAATAAAACTAGATCTGCAGATTCCTGTGCAATTTGGGTACCAGTACCAACCGCAATTCCAAGATCAGCAGCCGCAAGTGCTGGCGCATCATTAATACCATCACCGACCATCGCTAAAGCACCAGACTGTCGAAGTAGCTCTATTTGTTCAAGCTTTTTTTCTGGAAGAAGCTTCCAGCCAAGCTGACTTTCCTCAAAACCAAGTTCTTCACCAAGCCGCTCTACTGCTTCTTTCCGATCACCGCTAAGAATACTTAAGTTCAGTCCCTGTTTTCGCAATCTTGCTAAAGCAAGAGATGCATCTGGACGCACAGAATCCTCAATAACAATCAGACCCAACAGTTCAGTACCACACGAGACACCAACTATTGACTTTCCCTTTAAAGAAGTGGATTCAACATCATTCTGAATTTGATCATTCCAATTAGCACCCTCAAATCGAATCCATTCAGGAGTTCCGACTCGCACAACCCCTTCGACATCCTTAATGACTCCAGATATTCCTGATCCTGGAACGGTTGTTGTCGAAATAACTTCTAAAGTTTCAATTTTATATTTTTTAGCCTCGTGAACTACAGCATGTGCCAAAGGATGTCGACTGTTCTCCTCTATGCAAGAAGCCAGTTGAAACATTCGACCAGGATCAAGAGAACACAAAACTTCTGAAACCAAGGGTCGCCCCAGAGTCAACGTGCCAGTTTTATCAAAAACAATCCGTTTTAATGAAGCAGCCCTTTCAATTACATCCCCACCTCTAAACAAACATCCCAGACGAGCAGCTTTACCCGAAGCCACAGTGATAACGGTTGGAGTTGCCAATCCCAATGCACATGGACAAGCAACTACCAAAACAGCTATGGCTAGTTGCAATGCCAAACCCAATGGTGTTTGTGCACCACTTCCAAGCGGAGAGTGGGCTGTATGGGCATGTATCAAGCTATGGCCATAAGCATCTAAAACGTTCGGCCAAAACTTGGCTCCTAATTGCCACCAAAATAAAAATGTCGCCAATGCAAGCGCTACAACTCCATAACAAAAGCGTCCTGCTATCAAATCAGCCAATCTTTGTATTGGAGCCTTCCTAGCCTGAGCTTGCTCTACCAAGCCGATGATTCTAGCCAAAGCTGTCTCTGCTCCGACTCTTGTCACCTCAAGAATCAATGTCGACTGAAGATTAAGGCTCCCTGAAGAGAGTTCAGTGCCGGGCGAAGCCTCTAGAGGCAATGATTCTCCTGTAAGGCTTGATACATCTACTGCAGATTTCCCATCAACTACTACCCCATCAACGGGTATTCGATCCCCTGCAAGGAGTTGTACTCGCTCACCAGGCCTAATAGCACCAACTCGAACCTCTCTAATTAATCCATTTCTTAAAAACAACCTTGCTTTATCTGGTTGCAATTGAACCAATTGTTGCAAAGCCCTGCCAGTCCTAAATCTTGCTCGCTCTTCCAAAAAACGTCCCAGCAAAACAAAGCCTAAAAGCATCACAGGCTCATTAAAAAAACATGGCCAACCAACCTGAGGCCAAATCAATGCAACCAAACTTGCCAAGTAAGAACTTGAAACCCCAAGCCCTACCAAGGTATCCATTGTTGGCCCCCCACTTAAAGCTGCCCTAATTCCACCTAAGAGGATGGAGCGTCCTGGACCAATCAGAGCAATCGTTGCCAATGCAGCATGAAAAGACAAGGTCCCGATAACTGGTATCTCAAGGTTTCCTCCCTCTGCTAAATGCCCTAGGACCGAAAGCACTAATAAAAGCAATGCGACAATCAATCTTTGCCACTGTCTCCATAATTCCCAAGCGGAATAGCTATTCGTCTCAGCGATACTTTCAATAGGGTTCGTTAGACGTAATTGAGCAGTGAAGCCCTTTAACGCCAAGGCATCCAGTATCGGTTCAAGCTCTTTAGAAGGGTCTGTTAAATCCAAATAGGCTGTACGGGTTACCAAGTTGACACTGGCAGCACAAACACCCTTTTGCTGAAGAAGGGTATCCTCAACAGCCCTCACACAACCGCCACATTTCATGCCCTCTACATCGAGCAAAATGGTTTCGTTAGAAGATTGCTTAGCTTTAGTGCTCACGACTCAGTGAGTGGGATGAAAGACATTAATCAAGAAAGATGCAGCAGCAAGAAAATGCGTTAATCAAAAATATAGAAAGTACTGTAAATAGACAAAAACCAAAGATTTCAGTCAGGATAGGTACCAATACTATTCTTACAATCCCGCCGTGCCAGTCAGTCAAAAGAAAGACAACTTCATTGACAAAGCCTTCACAGTCATGGCTGAGTTAATAGTCAAAGTAATGCCAATTGGCGAAAACGAGAAAAAAGCATATATCTATTACAAAGAAGGGCTTTCTGCTCAAGACTGTGGGGACTATTCCGAAGCCCTTGAATGTTACGAAGAAAGCCTGAAGCTCGAAGAGAATGCTGTTGATAGAGGAGAAACCTTGAAAAACATGGCGATCATTTACATGAGTACTGGAGATGAAGATCTAGCGCTTGAAACCTATCAAAAAGCACTTGATGAAAATCCAAAGCAACCTTCCTGTTTGAAAAATATGGGATTAATTTATGAAAAGCGAGGGAGGATTGCTGAGCAAGCAGGCAATAAAGATGAATCAGATAGCTGGTTTGATCAAGCGGCTGAAGTTTGGAATAAAGCTGTAAGGCTTTATCCAGGTGGTTACCTAGACATAGAAAACTGGCTTAAAACCAGTGGCAGAAGCAACGTTGATGTTTATTTTTAAAAGAAAAAGTCATGCAATCTTGGCCCTCATTAACTATCTAATCAGTTCCTAGAACCCTAACAATTGCTTCATTGACATTGGAAGCTTCTATAACTTTCATCGTTTCTGAAATGTCTGACGAGGAAAGTCCGCTACCACTTGGGATTACTGCAGTCTTGAAACCCAATCTTTCAGCTTCCTGCAATCGCTGAGGAAGCTGACTAACTGGTCTGAGCTGACCTCCAAGGCCTAATTCACCTATAAAAACTATGCCTTCCGGGAAAACAAAATCCTTAAAACTAGATACAACCGCTGCTGCAATTCCAAGGTCCGATGCAGGTTCTTCAACTTCCAACCCCCCTGCTACTGCCAAATAGCAATCATATCGAGAAAGTGGTAAAGCCATATGCTTTTCCAAGACAGCCAAAATCTGATGCAAGCGATTTGTTCCAACCCCAGTAGCAGTCCTCCTAGGACTTGCATAACTAGTAGTACTTACCAATGCCTGCAAATCAACCAATAAAGATCTGGTGCCTTCACAAGCCACAATCGTTGCCACTCCAACAGCCGAAGTACCACTAATAAATAAGTCGCTTGGATTCAAAACCTCAACTAATCCACTCCCCTGCATCTCAAATACCCCAAGTTCATTTGTTGCTCCAAAACGATTCTTAACTGCTCTCAAAAGTCTATGACTAGCAAAACGATCTCCTTCAAAAGTTAAAACAGCATCAACCAAGTGTTCAAGAACTTTTGGACCTGCCAAAATGCCTTCTTTAGTGACATGTCCAACAATTAACAATGCTATATCAAGCCTTTTAGCGAGGTTTTGCAAGGCAGCTGCGCATTCCCTTACCTGAGCAACAGAACCTGGAGCACTTGAAAGTTCGGAATCATTCAAAGCCTGAATACTGTCAATTATTGCTACTTCAGGCCTTAAAGCTTCTAACTCTCTAAGAACAAGCTCTAAATCCGTTTCCGAAAGCAGATGCATTTTTGAATCAGCGCCATTCATTCGGCTCCAACGGAGCTTGACCTGTTGAGCTGATTCTTCAGCACTGACATAAAGAATTGATCTCTCACAAGACATAGCATTGGCACTCTGTAAAAGCAAAGTGCTCTTACCAATGCCAGGGTCTCCTCCAACCAACACCAGAGAGCCAGGCACCAATCCACTACCAAGTACACGGTCAAGCTCCTTAAAACCACTACCTAGGCGCTGCAGCGGCTTTTCATCTAAAGAATTAATAGGTATCGAACGAAGATTAGACGGGGCCTTGCTAACTGATAAATCGTGACTCCTCTGCCTTGCTGAAGTGTCTTTAGCTCTCTGCTCCACCAATGTATTCCACGCTCCACAACTAGAGCAACGTCCGAAAAACTGTCTGGTTTGAGCTCCACAGCTCTGACAAACAAAGAAAGAAGACGGACGTGCCACTTAAATTTATGTAGAAAGTTAAACTTGCAGGGGGCAAGTTCCCTGGGCCCATGATGGGCTCTTATCTAGGATCCAACCCTTATAGTCACACTAAAAAGTTTTGACGGTCTCCAGTCCATCAAAAGAAACGATTCTCGTGGTCGACGATGAGGCCAGTATTCGCAGGATCCTGGAAACTCGTCTTTCAATGATTGGGTACCAAGTTG
Source organism: Prochlorococcus sp. AG-363-M17 (assembly GCA_003278365.1). Classification (GTDB taxonomy): domain Bacteria; phylum Cyanobacteriota; class Cyanobacteriia; order PCC-6307; family Cyanobiaceae; genus AG-363-P08. The sequence continues at coordinate 19,911 of QCFS01000004.1, forward strand.
TTACGGCCTGTGATGGGAAAGAAGCACTAGAACTATTCAGGAATAACGAACCAGACTTAGTTGTTCTTGATGTGATGATGCCTAAGTTAGATGGGTATGGGGTCTGTCAAGAATTAAGAAAAGATTCAGATGTCCCAATTGTGATGCTGACAGCTCTTGGAGATGTTGCTGATCGAATTACAGGGCTTGAACTAGGTGCGGATGATTATGTTGTTAAGCCATTCAGCCCAAAAGAACTAGAAGCAAGAATTAGATGCGTACTTCGCAGAGTTGAAAAAGAAGGTCTTGCAGGAATCCCTAATTCAGGCGTAATTCAAGTAACAAACCTACGAATAGATACGAATAAGCGACAGGTATTTAGAAATGATGAAAGGATTCGCCTAACAGGCATGGAATTCAGCCTTCTAGAACTCCTTGTCAGTCGATCTGGTGAACCATTCAGCAGAGGGGAGATTTTAAAAGAAGTCTGGGGATATACACCAGAAAGACATGTGGACACCCGTGTGGTGGATGTCCATATTTCTAGACTTCGTTCAAAGCTCGAAGATGATCCCGCAAATCCCGAGTTAATTCTCACGGCCAGGGGTACTGGCTACCTGTTCCAACGCATTGTCGACTCAGTTGCCTCCGAAGGATCCTGAAATCAATTCGGCGTTAGAGCCGAAAATTAAAACCAGCCGTCCTAGAGCTATTAGGAGGTTAGTTATTTGGTATCGCAGAAATGCCGCGGTAACTAGTCTTGTGGATACTGCTACCAATTCAGCATCAGCTGCAGGAAATGTAGCTGATGCTGTCGTATCTAGTGCTGGTTCAGTAATGACCAATGCTGGATCTATGGCTGGCAACATGCTTCAGCCACTAGTATTCGACCCTTTAAGGCGCCTCCAAAATAATGATTTCAATGATGAATCAACGAACATTGGAAATCACGAACGTCTTTGGGTCGCTGTTGATGGAATGGGTGGAGATAATGCACCTGGATCCATACTCGAAGGCTGCTTAGCAGCTATTGAAAGGCTTCCTATTCGCATTAAATTTGTTGGTGAATCAGACAAGATCCTCCAAGCAGCCAATTCCCTTGATTTAAATGAACTGCTTAATAATGCTGTCCAATCTGGACAATTCGAAATAGTCGCAAGTGGTCCTTCAATACAAATGAATGAAGAAGCAACTGCAGTTAGACGAAAAAAAGATGCAAGTATCAATATTGCAATGAACCTTGTAAAAAAAGGAGAAGCAACTGCAGTTTATTCTGCTGGAAACTCAGGAGCTTTAATGGCATCCGCCATCTTTCGACTAGGGAGATTAACAGGAATAGATAGACCTGCCATTGGAGCTCTTTTCCCTACTAAAGATCCTGGGCAGCCAGTATTAGTACTTGATGTTGGCGCAAACATGGATTGTAAACCAACATATTTACATCAATTTGCCTTGCTAGGGAATATTTACTCAAGAGATGTTCTGCAAATCAATCAACCTCGAATTGGATTACTTAATATTGGCGAAGAAGAATGTAAAGGGAATGATCTTGCATTAAGTACTTATGAGCTTCTTAGCAATGAAAAGCGAATTCATTTTGAAGGAAATTGTGAAGGGAGAGATGTTCTTTCAGGCTCATTTGATGTTGTCGTTTGTGATGGCTTTACTGGAAATGTTCTACTGAAATTCCTAGAGTCAGTAGGCAGTGTTCTATTAGATGTTCTGAGGGCAGAGCTGCCAAGAGGTAGGCGGGGAAAAGTGGGATCAGCATTCCTTCGCAGCAACCTCAAAAGAATTAAAAAGCGATTAGATCATGCAGAGCATGGAGGAGCACTATTGCTAGGAGTAAATGGCATCTGTGTAATAGGCCATGGAAGTAGCAAAGCCCTTTCTGTAGTTAGTGCTCTGCGTTTAGCTCACTCTGCAGCGAGCCATGGAGTAATGGATGACCTCGCCGAACTACAAAAAACTCCTTTTCAACAAGGTATGGAGAATAAGGTCTAGTGTTTGTGATTGACTGACCACATCTTGGGAAAAATTAACCCTTGACAGGAACGTCCAAAAACCATTCAGGAATAGCTCTTATAGGGAGTGGCAGTGCAATGCCATCTCAAACCCTTAATAACGAGCAATTGAGCCTCAAGGTCGAGACCAATGACGCTTGGATCAGAAGTAGAACAGGCATTATTTCGCGTCGTGTCATTGGAGAGGGGGAAACCCTCACAAGCTTGTGTTGCCAAGCAGGCAAAGAAGCAATTGATATGGCGGGATGGGAACCAGACAGTATTGATTTAATAATTCTGGCCACTTCCACTCCCGATGACCTATTTGGGACAGCCCCGCAAATTCAAGCTCTGCTAGGAGCAAGCAATGCTGTCGCATTTGATTTAACAGCTGCTTGTAGTGGTTTTTTATTCACTCTGATCACTGCCTCTCAATTCTTAAAAAATGGCAGTATGCAAAGAGCTTTGGTTATAGGAGCTGATCAACTGAGTAGTTGGGTTGATTGGAATGATCGCAGAACTTGCATACTTTTTGGAGATGGAGCAGGCGCAGTGGCAATCGAAGCAACGAGCCCAGAAAAATGCGGACTCTTAGGATTCAAAATTAAATCCGATGGAAGCAGAGGTGACTGTTTAAATCTCAGGCAAGAAGCTTCTCATTTACCATTAACAGAAGGGAGAACCTATCAAAAAGGAGAATTCTCACCTATCAATATGAATGGACAAGAGGTTTATAAATTTGCCGTTAGAGAAGTACCAGCAATATTAGAAAACCTCCTTAAAACCACTGACACAGACCCTCAATCACTGGACTGGCTTCTATTGCATCAAGCAAACCAAAGAATTTTAGATGCTGTTGCAGATCGATTCTCAATCCCTCATCAAAAAGTCCTGAGCAATCTTGCGAACTATGGCAATACTTCAGCTGCAACAATTCCGTTGATGCTTGATGAAGCTGTAAAAGATGGTCGCGTCAAACCTAACCACTTAATTGCAACAAGTGGCTTTGGCGCGGGGCTTAGTTGGGGAGCAGCTTTGATTCGCTGGCAAGGTCCCTTATAGGCTCTAAGAACATAACGACAACATTCGATGTCTATCGCTTGGGTTTTTCCGGGACAAGGCTCTCAAAAAAAGGGTATGGCCGACCATATCCTGAATCTGCCAGGAGCCAAAGAACGCTTTGACTTGGCTTCAAACATAATTGGCCGAGACCTTTTAGCAATCTGTCGAGGGGAAGGCCTAGAAGCGAAGACTCTTTCCGACATCAATGACACAAGAAATACGCAACCGGCTTTATTTTTAATTGAATCAATCCTGATAGATGAATTACGACGGCAAGGCAATACACCTTCCTTAATGGCTGGCCACAGCCTGGGAGAACTTGTCGCCCTATACGCTGCTGAAGTTATAGATGCCGAATCTGCACTGTCTTTACTTTTTCACAGATCAGAGCTCATGGCTGCTGCGGGAGGTGGTTCCATGACAGCTGTTCTAGGGTTTGATCGAGCCGAACTAGAAAGTCTTGTAAGCAATACAGAGGGAGTAGTAATAGCAAATGACAATAGTGACTCACAGATTGTGCTGTCAGGGACTCCAGAAGCTGTTAATACAGTCAGTAGCCAGTTGACGTGTAAAAGAGCAATTCCATTAGCTGTATCTGGTGCATTTCATTCACCTTTAATGAAAAAAGCCTCGAAAAGTTTTGCGGAAAAACTAGATCAAGTTGCTTTCAACAATGCAAAAGTCCCGCTTCTCAGCAATTCAGATCCAACTCCAAGCTGTGAAGCAGAAATACTTAAAAAAAGGCTCAAGCAACAAATGACCACTGGTGTTCGCTGGCGAGAAACCATGTCGATGATGATGGAAAGAGGTATTACTTCTTTGATCGAAATTGGCCCAGGCAATGTTTTAAGTGGGCTTGCCAAGCGATCAATGACTGGGATAACAACCAAGCAAATTTCAACCGCCAATGACTTAGGTAAGTGATTCTTGGAATACTCCTCACATTTTCTCAAAAAAGACTTGTCTCCCATTGAGCCTCCAAAAGCAAGCTGGCTATATTTAGTAGTTAGTTATCTAATCGTATTTCCAGTCTTCAGAGGATTATTCAGGGGATGCATATCGGGACTACAAAACGTTCCACGATCTGGACCATTAGTAGTAGTTGCTAATCATGGATCTCATCTAGATCCACCAATACTTGGACATGCGCTTAGACGGCCAGTAGCTTTTATGGCCAAAGCAGAGCTATTTAAAGTGCCCTTACTGGGACGAATTATTCATGCTTGTGGTGCCTATCCAGTTAAACGAGGAGGGGGAGATAGAGCCGCTATTCGTGAAGCTACCTCTAAATTAAATGAAGGATGGGCAACAGGTGTTTTTCTGGATGGCAAACGGCAAGCAAATGGTCGGATAAATCAACCAATGCCTGGAGCAGCTTTACTTTCAGCAAGAAGTGGCTCCAAATTGCTTCCTGTAGCAATTATCAATAGCTATCGTGCACTGCCGAAGGGAAGATTATTCCCAAGGCTTGTTCCAATACATTTGCGAGTCGGCAAGCCAATAGAACCTCCTAAAAGCCGCAAAAAGAGTGACCTTGAAGCAACTACACTTCAACTACAAAAACAAATAAATTCTCTATTGGAAAGTGGTCTAATTAACGCATCAGAAATAGATAAGAAAGCAATCAGAAATCATTAAAAATTTTCGGCCAACGATTTTGAGCCAAAGCTTTAATATCTTTTCCCGTTCCTACCCAAAACCAAGACCTAGAAAGATCAAAGAATTTCTTTTGCAAGCTTTCTCTCTTACAAAGAGGGACACATGGAACTGATATTCCTGTCAAATGAATACCCCTACTCCCTGCAACTACCCAGCCAACAGCCATTGCACGAGATAAATGATCTTCACTAGTAATAAGCAAAGCATGATCTACGCCCTGATCAAGAAAATCATCGACCAAAGATGTGAAGTTAGTTAAAGTGTCTTTTGCTCGATAATCAAGCGTTGCACTATCCGGATTAATTCCAGAAGATTCAATCAACCAAGAAGCATGTTCAGGATTACTCCCTCCACTAACAACCAAAGGTAATCCCAACTCCATGGCCAAGCGAGCGCCTACATGTTCACGGTCGACATCTCCACCCAGAACTAAAATTAACTGAGGAGAATGGAAATTAAATACTGCCTTGAAATAATTTTTTAAGGGGCTAAGTGCTAGAAAAGCTCCAAGAAAAAAAATAAGCAAGAAAAAGCGTGATAAACACTTTTGCATGATTATTCCATTACCGGAGAAGTTGGGTAAATTGGCAAAACTTCATTCCAGTTAGATACAGTTCCAAGCTGATGGGCTTCAAACGAATATACAAGAAGATTCTCAACATCAATCCCTGCATCTACTTCAGCCAAAACTGAAGGAGATAAATTAGCATCACTTGTAAAGAGTTTTGGTGTTGCTAACTCTAAAATATTTCTTCTGCCACCACTGTTCATAAAAGAAGAAATTTGATATTTTCCAGCAACAATTCCTCTTTTTAATGGCTGAACTATCCAAAAAGGATTTCGATAATTTTCAATATCAAAGTCAACTGCAAGGCGCATAGCTACTAAAGAGAAAGTGCTAAGACCATCTAAATTGCAACTTAGCTGTTGCGCTAATGTCCTTGCCATGACGATAGTTAATCTGGTGCCAGTAAAGCCTCCAGGACCAGTCGCGACAGACAAGCGTGCTATTTGAGACCACTGGTCAAAAGGTAGGAGCTCATTTACGCAACTAAGTAGACAATTTGATAGTTTTCTCCCCACTGGAAAGGTAGCTGTCTTTATGCAATCAAAGGGCTCTCTCAAATCCATTAAACCTAGCCCAAGTGTTTCGGAGGAACTATGCAAAGCCAGTAAGAAGTGAGCATTGTCCTTATTAAAAACACCTTCAGGTTGGATCATCATGTTGGCAACTTCTCTCCAGGTTTTAGTCGCAGCCATCTTCCTAGATCCTCAACAAAACTTGCACAAGAGCGCACATCCCATTCAACATCTATTCCTCCATCAGGCATTTTCATCAAATTGACATGGATAGATGGCTCAATTGGATCAAAATCAGGCTGCAGAGTGAGATGATCAACTCCGTGCTGCCTTTCAACAGCGTGATAGGCATTACAGCGGTCGACCCAGCGACAATCAACACAAATGCACATTCCTCATCCTCACGCTGGAGACTCCTTTTTTAAATTGGATCTAATTATTCTGGCCCAAATTCTTTGGGATCGAATTAACCCCAAACGATGGCCTCTGAAAATTACAAACCTCCCACCAGGTACTGTCTTGGTTGGGGGCACTGTTAGAGATGCATGTCTTGAAAATTCAGAAGGATCTCATGATATTGACCTAGTAGTTCCTGACAAGGCTATTCGTTTAACTGAGAAATTAGCGCAAGAATTTAACGGCACATGCGTACATCTCGATACTTCAAGAGACATTGGAAGACTTGTGCTGGGAAAATGGAATTTCGATATTGCCTCTCAAATAGGGGAAACTCTTATAGATGATCTATTCAAAAGGGATTACAGGCTAAATGCGATTGCACTCACTCTTGGAAAAAAACCAAAATTGATAGACCCCACTGGAGGCCTAAAAGATTTAGAAAATAAAGAGCTAGTTGCGATATCTAAGGAGAACCTTCTCAAAGATCCACTCCGATTAATACGTGGGCCAAGATTAATGGCTGAATTAGGGCTATCAATGGATATACAAACAAAAAACTGGATTAAAGAAAATAATAAATTGTTAACAAAATCTGCCCCTGAAAGAATTCAGGCAGAAGTCCTCAAACTCGTAAATTCGGAATGGGCTGATTCCATTCATGCATTAATGGACGAACTTGAGTTACTCAGTACCTGGCAAAACAATGATCAACAATTCAGACGAAACTCATCATTCTTAAAACAAGCAAAACTACTTAACAACCATGAAAAGCAAATTGCCCTTCCGATAGCTCGATTAACTCATCTTTTAAGCAACGAGGGTTTGGCTAAATTACGATTCAGTCGCAAAATACAAGATCGTTGTCAAAAACTACGCTATTGGCAAGAGTCTAATGATGGCAATGGTTTTCAGAGCCTCAACGAGAAAGATAAACTGCAATTACATAAAGACCTTGAGCAGGACTTACCAGCTCTAATCATTGGACTACCAACCTCGGAACAAAATATTTGGTTGCGTCGCTGGAGAGACCTCCATGATCCTTTGTTTCATCCTTTTTCACCTATAGATGGGAAAACCCTTCAGGACAAACTTGGATTAGCCTCTGGGCCGATTCTAGGAGAATTAATGCGGCATCTATGTCTCGAAAATGCCTTTGGAAGGGTAGCGAATGAGGAGGATGCTCTTCGTTTGGCACGTTACTGGTGTCTACATAAATAGACCTTATTGTGATTAACTAACTGAGTACGAATAAATAACTGATCAATCTGATCACCATTTTCCCTACCTCCCCTCTTCCTTCATGAGTGTTCGCCTTTACATTGGCAACTTGCCACAAAACTTCGATACAAAAGAGCTAGAAGCCTTGCTTGGAAGCGTTGCAGAGGGCATTCGCTTCAAAGCTGTACTTGACAAAGAAACAGGGAATTGCAGAGGTTTCGGCTTCGCAAATATTTCAGACAAGAAAGTAGCCAATGCCCTTATTGAGCAACTTAACGGGCGTGAATTCAACGGGAATAACTTAAGAGTCGAGCGCTCTGAAAGACGTAGCGATTCCAATTCTGGGAATTCCCGTAGAGGAGGCTCAAATTCAAACAACTCTTCTCAAGGAGCTAGTCGGAAAGGAACCAAGAAAGTTGTTCATAGCGATGCTCCCAATAAGGAAGCTCCCGATCCACGATGGGCAGGAGAGTTGGCAAAGCTAAAAGAACTACTAGAAAACCAGAAAACAGCTGTTTAATTAAGACTAAGCTTTAACTTTACTTTTATATAAAATAGAAATTTATCTTGCCTGAGCAATTAAATAGGCGAGTGGCAAGTTAAGAAATTTTACCCAGTTTCTAACATAAGCTCTGTTATTAAAAACATCATAATCAAGTTTTTCAATTGAATCCAATATTCCTCTGTAGAGCCTTAATGAGGTCCAAACAGGCCAACGTGCATCGCTAGAAAGTAATCGGACACCCTCTTCAGAACGTGAGAACCATTCTCTAGCTCTTTCCAACTGAAAGGCCATCAAAGCTCTCCAATTACTATTAATTAATCCAGCCATAAGGTCAGCCTCTGAATAATCAAACCTAATCAAATCTTCCTGGGGAAGGTATATCCTCCCTCTTGCTCTATCTTCTCCAACATCACGCAAAATATTTGTCAATTGATTTGCAATCCCTAGAGCAACAGCTGCTTCAGAAGGGTCGGGAGAAGAGCTCCAAGGAGCTGATGTGTAGGCTGGGTCTAAACCCATTACAACCTGTGTCATCAAACCCACAGTCCCAGCGACCCGATAACAATAAAGTTTTAATTCTTCAAAAGTTTGATATCTATGCAAGTTTAGATCCATTCTTTGTCCCTCTATCATGTCTAAATAAGGATCAATTGGAACTGGAAAACGTTCAATTGTATCTAACATAACTGCATCAAGATCATCTTGAATATTCCCTTTAAAAATAGCTCTAGTTCGTATTTCCCATTCATCTAAGCGGTCAGCTAATTCAGCAGAAGTACGAGTCATCGCTTCTTCACTATCCATAAGCTCATCAGTCCGTCTGCACCATACATATATTGCCCATATAGCCCTTCGTTTAATAGGGGGGAGAAGCAAAGTTCCCAAATAAAAAGTCTTTGCCCATTTAGCAGTCTCTTTTCTACAAGCTTCATATGCCTCATCAAGATTCATACGATCTTTAGAATGACTAATGATTGAGTCCGAAAGGTTCATCTCTCAGGACCTAGGAAATTGAATAGATAGATTGCCATTTATTTATCATTCAATTCACTTACATTAATTTCTGAAGCACACAGTTTGCCACTTAATACAGCTCCCTCCATCGAAGCCAAATAACGTTGCATTGTATAGTCACCTGTTAAGAAGAAATTAGAAATTGGGGTTTTCTGGCTTGGTCGAAACTCTTGGCAACCTGGCACTGCCTTATATACAGAAAGTGGAGTCTTTACAACCTTAAATTTTCTTAACTTAGCTGGGTCTGTTCCTAAAAGATGCATCGGAAATAACCTTTTAAGTTCATTCATAGTTGCTTGAATAATATCCTCATCACTTCTACCAATCCAATCTTTTGCTGGTGCAAAAACAAGCTCTAACATTGACTTATCTGGATCTGCATATTCCTTACAAGTGACACTCATATCTGCATAGACACTTAACAGATCCGATCGACTAAATAACAAGTGATCTATATCAGTCAGCTTTCGGTCAAACCAAAGATGGATATTAATAACAGGTACCCCTCTAAGACCATCTAATTTTTGGAATATCTCTAAATCTTTCCAAGAATTGGGGATCAGTAACTTAAATGGATCTACTGGTAGAGCACTGACATATGCATCAGCTTTTATATCCTTGACAGGTTGATCTTTATAACCGCCAATACGAAAATTCTTTACTCTTCCATCTTCCTCAAGTACAATCTCTCTTAATGGTTGGTTTAAGTGAACCTCTCCACCAGATGATTCTATATAGTCCACAATAGGTTGACATAATCTTTCTGGAGGGGCTCCATCTAAAAAAGCCATTTTAGAGCCATTCTTTTCCTGTAAGAATCTATTTAATGCAGTAAGTAAAACTGTTGATGAAATCTCATCTGGTCCAATAAAGTTTAATGCCTTGCTCATGGCAATAAAAACTTCATCATTAACCCTCTCCGGGATATTATGCAGCTTCAACCAATCAGTCCAAGAGTATTTATCACAATCTTCAACATAAGCTTGGCCTCTTAACATAGCCGGAACAAGTCCTATTCCAAAAGCTATCTTTTCAGGCCAAGTGAGCATATCGTTATTACTTAAAATAGCTGCAACCCCATTTATAGGAGCAGGTAAATCAGGGAAATCAAAACGGCTGTATTTACCAGCTTCTTCCTTCTGATTAAAAATCATTGAATGACTTTTCCATTGCAGTCGATCCTGTATTCCTAGCTCATCAAACAATTGCAACATGTTTGGATAAGCTCCGAAGAAAATATGCAAACCAGTTTCATACCAATCACCATCCTCATCTTTCCAAGCAGCCACCTTGCCTCCTAAGACATCTCTGGCCTCATAAACAATTGGGGTGTGGCCTGAGTCAACGAGATATTTGGCACAAGAAAGCCCTGCTAAACCTGCCCCTGCAATAACAACCCTCATATGCTTAAAAAAGGTCAAGAACAACATTAAAAGGGCCAGTGGCGCTTTTGCTTCCTAAAATTGGGTAAGTCATGGCTTGGCAATGTACTTAATGAACCATTTTTTTATATGACCGAGACACTGTTGAAATGCACAACACGGCACGTAAGGCTTTTCACAGCAAGGGTTGAGAACAACACGCTTGTGGAAGACTCGAGCAGCCTTACCTTAGATCTAGATCCAGACAACGAGTTCATGTGGACTGAAGAAGTTATTAACAAAGTGCATCAACGCTTTCGAGACTTGGTGGCAGCTCAAGAGGGCTTAGAGCTTAGTGAATACAACCTCAGGCGAATTGGTTCTGATCTTGAGGGCACTATTCGACAGCTTCTTCAAGCAGGTGAACTTAGCTACAACACGAATTGTCGAGTACTTAACTACTCAATGGGTCTTCCTAGAACTCCTGAACTGCTGTGACACGCTCTCCCTACAACAAACAACCGCGACGTAGAGAATCAAATAATGATCGAAGAAGACTGACTCCCAACAAGGATGGGTATAGGAGTAATTATGCAAATCAAGAATATCGTGAACGACGACGTCCTCCTTCCCCTCCTAGTGGTGGTGGAAGTGGTGGGATTGGACTAAATACCAACACCATTGCTGTAATAGCAGGGGTACTAGTTGTAGGGATTGGCATAGGCAGTGCAATCACAAGTACCACTCAAGGAGGTCAAGGCAACATTGCAAGCCAACAGCAACTAGATATGGCAGTACCAGATCCCGAATTCTGTAGACAGTGGGGTGCTAGCGCTTTTGTAATCGATATTGAGATGTACACAACACTCAATCCCTCTACGAGTTTTGTAACACAACCAGCTTTGCAACCAGGATGTGTGATTCGAAGGGAAAACTGGACTGTATTACAGAAACAAGGGGCTATTACGAACGAAGACGTAAGAGAATGCAAGCAAAGGATGAATACATTCGCATATATAGGTTCAATTAGAGATAATCCAGTCGTGCGCTGTGTTTATCAAGCAGATGTCAATGAAAACAAATTCATTACCAAAGGAGTGGCTGAAGATGCAGCAGGGGTGAATCAAGAAGCCATTCAATTCTGAAGTTTTTCCAAAATTGGTAATTCAGACTCTCTGCACGATTATTTCCTTAAGGGACTATCTGTACTAGCAAACACCGGCAAAACATCCTGTCTAAAAGCCTCAGAAGCTCTCGAACAATACCGAGCAGGGTGGGAGATCAGCTTCAATTGTCGTCGCACCTGAAGGTCTACAACAATTGGCTTATGGACCGTTCCAGCTGTGAGTTCACGTTCAATTGAAACTACTGGTAGAAAAGCTGCTCCTAGGCCTGCCTGAACAGCATTTTTAATTGCTTCAAGTGAATTCAGCTCCATTTCAATTCTTAAGCGCTGAACATCTAAACCCGAACTAGTAAGAAGTTGATCCACCATCTTTCTGGTAGTGGACTGTGTATCCAGACTTACAAACCCCAATCTATAAAGATCTTCCTTTGTTAATTCATTCAATCTTGCCAATGGATGCTTAACAGGAATGACTAATGCAACTTCATCGGTGGCATAAGGAACTACCTGTAGCAATTCATTTAGCTCGGCAGGAAGTTCACCACCAATAATTGCAAGATCAATCTGTCCATTAGCAACACTCCAGCCCGTTCTACGGGTGCTATGCACTTGCAACTGAACTGCAACATCTGGATACTTCTGTCGAAATAAGCCAATCATGCGAGGCATTAGGTAAGTACCAGTGGTCTGACTAGCTCCTACCACCAAAGACCCACCTTTGAGATCATGAAGATCATCTAGTGCTCTACACGCTTCCTGGCATTGGCTCAGAATTCTTTCGCAATAACCCAGAAGCAGCTGACCAGCTTCAGTTAATTGAGCTTTACGTCCGCCTCTATCAAATAGAGCAACCTCAAGCTGTTTCTCAAGATTTTGGATCTGAAGACTTACAGCTGGTTGGGTCACATAAAGACTGTCTGCAGCTTTTTTAAAGCTGCCTTCACGTTCTATAGCTCGTAAGATTCTTAATTGATCAAGAGTGAAGGGCAGTTCGGCCATGGCAACTGCCTAACTGACAGCAACAATAGAAAAAATGTAATCGGGAACCTCGCCATCCCAAAATCTACTAACTAATTTCAACCGACATTGGAACAAACTTCTATCCACGCCATTCACCAAAGTAGCCTGGTAATGCTTGTGTTGATAATCATTTTCGCGCTCATTCATAGTGGAGGGGCGGCTCTTAGACCTCAAGCTGAGAATCTTATAGGTCCTAGAGCATGGAGATTAATTTTTGCATCTGCCAGCATTCCTTCAGCATTCGTTTTAATTTGGTTCTTCTTAGCTCATCGTTATGACGGTTTACTCCTTTGGAACCTCCAAGGAGTTCCTCAGATCAAAACATTGATATGGATCATTAGTGCTATGAGCTTTCTATTTCTATACCCAGCCACTTATAACCTTCTTGAAATACCAGCAGTCAAAAAGCCTCAATTAAAACTTTATTCATCAGGCATTATTAGAGTTAGTAGGCACCCTCAAGCGATTGGGCAAATTCTTTGGTGTATAGCCCATTCCATCTGGATTGGTACAAGCTTCATGTTAATAACATCTGTTGGATTAATTGCCCATCACCTATTTGCCATCTGGCATGGAGATCAAAGACTTCAAAAAAAATTTGGGACTAAGTTCTTAGAAATAAAAAAGAATACTTCTATCATCCCGTTTTTAGCTGTTCTAGATGGTCGACAAAAATTAGTGTTCAAAGAGTTCCTTAAGCCCTCTCAGGTCGGCATATTGATAGCCATATCGCTTTTCTGGTGGTCGCACCGTTTTATTCCAATTGCTACCCAATTATTTTTTTCTTCACAGCTAACCGAACTCCTGAGATGAAATACTTACTACACTCCTTGGAGACTGAAACGTTCTAATGCCCTCGGCCGCAGAAGTTGCTTGGTTAATTCCATTACTGCCTTTAATCGGTGCAGTGGCTACTGGGATGGGATTAATTAGCTTTAATGCAGAAGTAAATCGTCTAAGAAAGCCTGTAGCTATTACCCTTCTGAGCTGCTTAGGAGCATCTGCTGTTCTCAGCTATGCAGTACTTGCTGAACAACTTTCAGGCGGACCTACCGTAGAACATCTTTTCATTTGGGCCAGTGCAGGCAGTTTCACCTTGCCCATGGGCTACGTGATAGATCCACTTGGGGCAATCATGCTCTCTCTGGTAACAACAATCGCTCTATTAGTCATGGTCTATTCCCATGGCTATATGGCACACGACAAAGGATATGTTCGTTTTTTCACCTATTTAGCTCTATTCAGTAGTTCAATGCTTGGGCTGATTGTCAGCCCAAATCTTCTTGAAATATATGTCTTTTGGGAACTAGTAGGGATGTGCTCTTACCTGCTTGTAGGTTTCTGGTATGACAGAGAAGGAGCCGCGCATGCAGCCCAAAAAGCTTTCATCGTTAATAGGGTTGGGGATTTTGGACTACTTCTAGGGATCTTGGGCCTTTTCTGGGCTACCAATAGTTTTGATTTCTTAGGAATTGCGAATGGTCTTTCAGCAGGTATTTCGGAAGGAAGAGTTCCAGAATGGGCAGCATTGACCTTATGTCTTTTGGTCTTCATGGGACCAATGGCTAAGTCAGCCCAATTCCCTCTACATGTATGGCTTCCGGATGCCATGGAAGGTCCTACACCTATTTCTGCATTGATTCATGCAGCAACCATGGTGGCTGCAGGAGTTTTCTTAGTTGCAAGATTAGAGCCGATATATAGCCAGTTTCCACTTGTAGGTCTTGTAATAGCAATTATTGGAACTATTACCTGTTTCCTTGGAGCATCTATTGCATTAACGCAAATGGATCTCAAAAAAGGTTTGGCCTACAGCACCGTTTCTCAACTTGGCTACATGATGCTTGCCATGGGATGTGGTGCTCCTATCGCAGGAATGTTCCATTTAGTAACTCATGCTTTCTTCAAAGCAATGCTATTCCTTGGATCTGGATCAGTAATTCATGCCATGGAAGAGGTTGTAGGGCACCAACCAGTCCTGGCTCAAGATATGAGGCTTATGGGGGGATTAAGAAAAAAAATGCCTATTACATCCACAACATTTTTAATAGGCTGTATTGCGATAAGTGGAATTCCTCCTTTAGCGGGTTTTTGGAGCAAAGATGAAATTCTTGGACAAGCTTTTAATACTTATCCATTCCTCTGGTTAATTGGCTTTCTTACAGCTGGTATGACTGCTTTCTATATGTTCCGCCTCTATTTCCTTACATTCGAAGGAGATTTCCGAGGAGAAAATACAAAGCTCCAAGCTGAACTCCTTAAACTTTCAGGAGAATCAATTGATGATGAACATATTCACAAGCCAGGGGTTTTACATGAATCATCTAAACCCATGACAATTCCCCTAGCAGTATTAGCGGTTCCTTCAGTAATCATTGGATTAATGGGAACCCCATGGAATAGCAAATTTGCAAACTTGCTTGATCCCAAGGAAGCTCTAGAGATGTCCCAAAATTTTCATTGGACAGAATTTCTATCACTTGCAGGAGCTTCTGTTGCAATTTCAAGCTCAGGAATATGCTTAGCAGTTTTTGCCTACTATTTACATCGCATTGATTTGCAGAAAATCTTTGTCAATCGCTTCCCTCAAATCAATCTTTTTCTTCAAAATAAATGGTACCTAGATGACATCAATGAAAAGATTTTCGTGAGAGGCAGCCGAAAGCTTGCCAAAGAAGTTCTTGAGGTGGACGCCAAAGTTGTTGATGGCGTAGTAAATCTCACGGGACTTCTAACCCTAGGTAGCGGAGAAGGATTGAAGTACTTCGAAACAGGCCGAGCCCAATTTTATGCACTGATTGTTTTTGGCGGAGTAATAGCCCTGGTGGCACTTTTCGGAGTATTAGGTCCATCGCCAACGTGATGAAAATCTTGATCTTATGTGTCAACGCCTATAAACCAGATGCGAGAAGCTCAAGGATTTCTACACTCCGGTCAATGGTTAGCCCCCCCTTTTAAGTGTTGGAGTTTGCCCTAGATGCGACCATTAGGCCAGGGAGTGGTCTAATCGAAGCAGAGTTCTTAGCTAATTTCCCCTGGCTAAGCCTCTCCATACTCTTCCCAATAGCTGGATCCTTTGTAGTTCCCTTCATACCCGATAAAGGGGAGGGCAAAGAAGTTCGATGGTTTGCGCTTGGGATTGCGCTGGTCACCTTTCTAATCACCATTGGGGCTTACCTCAGTGGTTTTGATCCAAGCAGTAACGAGCTTCAACTTTCAGAAAGGGTGAGTTGGGTCCCAGATTTAGGGCTGAATTGGGCAGTTGGAGCAGATGGCCTTTCTATGCCATTAATTCTCCTCACAAGCTTCATAACTGCATTAGCAGTGCTAGCAGCCTGGCCTGTCAGTTTCAAACCAAAGCTTTTCTACTTTTTAATACTGGCCATGGATGGTGGTCAAATAGCAGTTTTTGCGGTTCAAGACATGTTGCTGTTTTTTCTAGCTTGGGAGTTAGAGCTTTTACCTGTATATCTATTACTTGCAATCTGGGGTGGAAAGAAACGTCAATATGCAGCAACTAAGTTCATTATCTATACAGCAGGAAGCTCATTATTTATTCTTCTTGTAGCCCTGGCAATGGGGTTTTTTGGTGGAGGAGTACCTAATTTTGAATACACTAACCTTGCAGCGAAAAATTATGGTTCAGCATTTCAATTACTTTGCTATGCAGGTCTTTTAATTGCTTTTGGAGTAAAGCTTCCAATCGTTCCATTACATACCTGGCTTCCAGATGCTCATGGAGAAGCCACAGCCCCAGTTCATATGCTCCTAGCAGGCATACTATTAAAAATGGGAGGCTATGCATTACTAAGATTTAATGCCCAACTTTTACCTGATGCGCATGCACAATTCGCGCCTCTTTTAATCATTCTTGGTGTTGTAAATATAATATATGCAGCACTCACATCATTCGCACAAAGAAACCTAAAAAGAAAGATTGCCTACAGCTCGATTAGTCACATGGGCTTTGTCCTAATTGGCATAGGAAGCTTTACTGAACTTGGAACCAGTGGGGCGATGTTACAGATGATTAGCCATGGTCTCATAGGAGCAAGTCTCTTCTTTCTTGTTGGCGCAACCTACGACCGTACTCATACTTTGCAACTGGATGAAATGGGTGGAGTAGGTCAAAAAATGCGAATAATGTTTGCTTTATGGACTGTCTGTTCTCTTGCCTCACTTGCACTTCCAGGAATGAGTGGATTTGTTTCGGAATTAATGGTTTTCGCAGGGTTAGTTACTGACGAAGCTTATACACTTCCATTCAGAGTTGTGATTGCAGCTTTAGCTGCAATAGGGGTAATACTAACGCCTATTTATTTACTCTCAATGCTTCGAGAGATCTTCTATGGGAAAGAGAATAAAACACTTTCTTCTAACAGAAAGCTTATAGATGCTGAGCCAAGAGAAATTTATATAATTGGATGTCTACTAGTTCCAATAATTGGAATTGGATTATATCCAAGACTAATAACTGACAGCTATACAGCATCTATTGAGGCTCTTGTTAAGCGAGACACAGGAGCTCTAGAGCATATTCGCCAACCTACTGCCCCGATGATTCGCAGTAGAAATCTAGTAGGGGCAATAATTACCGCTCCAACAATCTAAGTCCTGCAATTTTTTCAACAGAAGAAATTCTCCGATTATGCAAAGAAAAACAATTAAAGGCACTGGCACCTTCTCCTCAAGGTTGATAACTTGCACCAAGCATCTTTTTGATTTTGCAAGATGATGGTCTAAATAAAGGAGCGGATTCAGCTGCAAGGCTGGCAATCCGATTGTTGCAAGATGCTGCTGAGAAAGGAGACTTAGATCCCTGGGATGTAGATGTAATTGCAGTGATAGATGGGTTTTTAGATCAATTACGTCAAAGAATTGAAGTACCTAAAAAGGTTGCGCACGCACTAAACCTTCAAGGTGGAAGTTATGAACAGGATTTAGCAGAAAGCAGTGAGGCCTTTTTAGCAGCATCAATATTGGTTGGTTTAAAAGCAGAAGTACTTGAAACTCAAACATTTCCCCCAGAGCCAATCGAAGATGATGGTTTTGAAGATGAGCTGGGCGAGCAAGGATGGCTTGATCCAAGCTTTATTCTGCCTGCAAGGCCAGAGAAACACCTTCTTAGGCGTCCAGTAGCCCCTCCTCCTCTTCGAAGGCCAGTCAGCCTAGGAGAGCTGATAGAGCAGCTTGAATCAATTGCCAAGCAACTTGAATCCGATGATTTGGAACAGAGGCGCAGAAACAAAAGAAAGCGTTTTAGCGAAAGAGAAGCAATTGCTCAAGTAACAGCACTTGCACACAGAGAAAAACTTCCCGAAACCACTGCCGCCTTAGGTGTATTTCTAAAGAGTTGGGAGCAAGCCATGCATTGGATTGATTTCGAGACATTAGTCAGCCATTGGAAACAAGTAGCTTCTGAAGATCTGGATACTGATCGCGTTGGAGTGTTCTGGGCACTTTTATTCCTCTGCTCTCAAGGCAAAATTGAACTTGAACAACAAGGGTCTTTATTCGCTCCTATGCGCCTCAAACGAATACTTTCACCAGGTTCTTTCGCACAACTTCCCCTGCAAACAATGGACGTGCCAGATGCCACGCCGGCCGCAGCTTAAAGGGGATGGATGATGGGCGTCTATGTTGTTTCACTAGCTGAAGCTCCACAACGCCTATGAAGGCGATGATTCTGGCAGCAGGCAAAGGGACACGAGTTCAACCGATCACACACGTGATCCCCAAGCCCATGATTCCAATTCTGCAGAAACCCGTGATGGAGTTTCTGCTGGAACTCCTTAAGGAGCACGGATTTAAAGAAGTCATGGTGAACGTTTCTCACCTCGCAGAAGAAATAGAAAATTATTTCAGAGATGGGCAGCGTTTTGGTGTCGAGATTGCTTATAGCTTCGAAGGACGAATTGAAGATGGTGAGTTAATTGGAGATGCTCTTGGATCGGCAGGTGGTCTAAAAAAAATTCAAGACTTCCAAGAATTCTTTGACGACACTTTTGTAGTTCTTTGTGGTGATGCTCTTATAGATCTTGATCTATCAGAAGCTGTAAAGCGCCATCGTGAAAAAGGTGCTTTGGCAAGTTTAATAACTAAAAAGGTGCCAAAAGACCAGGTTAGTAGTTATGGAGTTGTGGTCAGTGATGAGAATGACCTTGTTCAAGCATTCCAAGAAAAGCCCAATGTGGATGAAGCGTTAAGTGACACAATAAATACTGGAATTTATCTTTTTGAGCCTGAGATCTTTGAGCATATTCCTTCAGGTAAGCCCTTCGATATTGGTTCTGATCTTTTCCCAAAATTAGTCAATATGAAAGCTCCTTTTTATGCCCTACCCATGGATTTTGAGTGGGTAGACATAGGCAAAGTTCCTGATTATTGGCAAGCAATACGTAGTGTTCTTCAAGGGGACGTAAGACAAATCGGAATTCCAGGGAAAGAAGTAAGGCCTGGGATTTTTGCAGGTTTAAATGTTGCCGCAAACTGGGACAAAATAGAAGTCAAAGGCCCTATATATGTTGGTGGCATGACTAGAATAGAAGATGGGGCAACAATTATCGGTCCATCAATGATTGGTCCAAGCTGTTGTATTTGCGAAGGGGCAACTATAGATAATTCAATTATTTTTGATTACTCGAGAATCGGACCTGGAGTACAACTAGTAGAAAAGTTAGTCTTTGGAAGATATTGTGTTGGAAAGAATGGTAACCACTTTGACCTACAAGAAGCTGCTCTTGATTGGTTAATTACTGATGCACGACGAAAAGATCTCGTAGAGCCTTCACCTCAACAAAAGGCGATGGCAGAGTTACTAGGCACTGACCTCACCGCTGCTGCAAATTAGTTGATTCCTGCTTGGTCAAGAATCTGAGGAATTAAATTTTCAGCCTTTACAGCCATCATATGAACACCTTTAGCAATTGTTAGATAACTTTTGACCTGTTCGGCAGCTATCGCAATACCCTCCTGAATTGGATCAGATGCCTTCTCTAGGCGAACTATTAGCTCATCAGGAATACAAGCCCCAGGAACAACTCTATTGATAAATTGTGCATTCTTAGCTGATTTCAATAAAAAAACCCCCGCTAATACAGGCAAATTCAAAGGGTTGGCGACCTGAGAACAAAAACGTTGTAAAACAGCAGCGTCCATAACCATTTGGGTCTGCAAAAACCTTGCACCAGCCTCTTTTTTTCTTTTTAACCTGCTTATAAGCCCTGTGTAGCTTTGACAATTAGGGTCAGCAGCGGCTCCAGCAAAAAAATTTGTTCCTCCATCTGGTAACAAACCCTTAACAGGGTCCTCAGCACGGTTCAATGAAGCGACTTGTTGAAGAAGTTTGACAGATTCATAATCATTTACAGACCTTGCGGCTGGTTGATCTCCAACCCTCACAGGATCTCCAGTCAAGCAAAGTAAATTCCTGATACCTAATGCATGCGACCCAAGTAAGTCAGCCTGCAGAGCAATCCTATTCCTATCTCTACAACCAACTTGAAGAACAGGCTCTAACCCTGCCTCTAAAAGCAATTTACAAACTGCCAGACTGCTCATGCGCATGACAGCCCTACTACCATCTGTGACATTAATCGCATTAACTCGCCCCCGTAATAGCTCAGCCATAGCAAGGGCTTTTTCAGGATTAGCCCCTCTTGGGGGCATAATCTCTGCAGTTATCGTTAATGCTCCGACTTCTAGGGACCTTTGAAGCGCAGAGATCAAAACCATTAATTCATAACGTACTTACTATGCCTAAGTCTGCCTAAGATGCGTAAGAAGGGCTAAGAGAGAGGTTAATGAACTCAGGCGAAATCTCTGATTCAGGCCAGATGTCCCTATCTGCTAGGGAAATGGAAATTGTTGAGCTTGTGGCAAGTGGTTTAACTAACCAAGAAATCGCAGAACGATTAACAATCAGCAAGAGGACCGTAGATAATCATGTAAGCAACATGTTTACAAAAACTGGATCCAAGAACAGGGTTGCCCTTCTTAACTGGGCAATGGATCACGGGAAAATCTGCAGAGACGGTTTCAATTGTTGCTCTCTTCCCGACGACGAGGCTTCCGCTGATCCCTAACAAAGAACTTTCCTTCTTGATCAGGCAGTGACATCAACGAACAGCCAGCCGAAGGAAGATCGAACAATTCTGCATAGGCCAAACAAGCCTCTCTATCCACCCCTATAAAGCGGAGGATTCCATCAGTATCATATAAACCAAACAAAACGACCTCCTGTATTCATTAAAGAGAGCTAAGAAAAGCCATTGGAAATATAAAGAGAATATAAAGGAAAAGGGGTCAACTACGCAAAAAAGTTTTTTCGTTCCTCTTCAGGCCATTCTGAAAAAGGATTTTGGGCTAAAGCAGCATTTGTGAATTGTCCAACTCTTGTGACCTCCGAACCGCACCAATCAGGGACTTTCAATGCACTGGCTTCCGAAGTGAGCTCTATCTCTGCTAGTTCCAATGGATAGTTAGCTCCTTCAAAGGTATCAACAATCCAGGGTTCACCTTCAAAGATAAACTCATAGCGTTTTTTCACCAAACGATACTGAGATAATTTCCATAGATCTTCTGCATCCCGCAAAGGAATCGAATATTCAAATTCATGGCGAGCAATACCTTCGGCAGGTGCTTTAAGAGTTAACCAAGCTGACTCTCCATTACTAATTCTCACACGGACAACTATTCCCGTTTTAGATACCACCAAATAACACTGGCGCAAGGATTTCCCAAAACCTGCATATGAATGCCATCCCGGTGAAGAGACAAGAAAACGAC
Organism: Prochlorococcus sp. AG-363-M17; assembly: GCA_003278365.1. Lineage (GTDB taxonomy): Bacteria > Cyanobacteriota > Cyanobacteriia > PCC-6307 > Cyanobiaceae > AG-363-P08. The sequence goes on from QCFS01000004.1 coordinate 41,124, forward strand.
GTTCGATCTCTAAAGGCATTAAATCAACAATCAGAAGCCTCGCCTTTTACAAAACTACCGGTCCAATTCAATTTTCTTGTAAGACTTCTGTAATAAGAAGGGCTTTTTTCAAGCATCAACATCAATGCATAGTCTCGAGACCTTTGAACTACACAATGATCACCTGGAGAAAGTAATGCAAAACTAGTTCCATCTTTCCATAGCTTTACGCGACGATTCGACTCCCCTAAAGGCCTAATGACCATTCTTGAACCGGGAGGGACTACAAGATGTCGACTTGAGAGGCTCATTGGACAAATCGGACTAATAATTATCCCCTCTATACCAGGATGCAGAATTGGTCCACCTGTAGCCATTGCATATGCTGTTGAACCTGTTGGGGTGGCAAAAATCAATCCATCACCCTTGTAATGATCAACGACCTCTCCGTCGATCTCTAATTCAAGAGTGCAGGTTGGAGAGCTATCAATATCACCATAAGCACGCATATAAAAATCATTTAAAGCAACATTTAAATGATTCTCTTTTCTCAAAAACTGATTCGGAATTTCATCAGAACTATAATCTTTAGCAAAAGATGCATGAAGCATCATTCTCCGTTCAATTGCAAAAGAGTCGTCTAAAATACGTTTCCATAAATTATTATCATCAAGCAATCTAGAGTCATGCGTCAGGAACCCCAAGTGGCCTCCTACATTGAAACTTAAAATAGGTATTTGGTGTGTCGCTAAATGACGGGCAGCACTTAATACTGTTCCATCCCCTCCAAGTACTACCGCTAAGTCAGGTAATCGCTCATTTAATAAAAGCATCTCTTTAATGGGACTATCATTTGGACTGCTTACAGTTACATAAACTTCTGCTCCAAAATCCTCAAGGATTCTTGAACATTTGAAAGCCTCATCCTTTGCTAATTTGCTGTTTCCTCGATATATAAGCCAAACAAAGTCGATACGCATCTTTTATCCTTACCACCTTAGAAGATTGAAGCGTTCCATATCAACTGTCACACGATTTCTATAAAGAGAGAGCAAGATTGCAAGTCCTACCGCCGCTTCTGCTGCTGCAACAGTAATGACAAAGATCGTAAAAACTTGTCCTCGTATCAAGTCACCATCTAGATAAGAAGAAAATGCCATTAGATTTATATTTACGGCATTCAGCATCAGCTCAATGCTCATCAAGACACGGACAGCATTTCGACTATTAATTAACCCCCATATTCCAATACAAAATAAGAAAGCTGCAACCAAAAGGTAAGCTTGCAGAGGAACTTGACCAGTAGTAAAAAAATTCATGATTTTTTAATTTAAATAAAGTTTCGATTTTATGAAGTAGGTTGATCAGGCAAAAGAGGAGGTTGAGATTTTTCAATTAAACCCTGACTTACAGGATCCCCAGTAACAACATCTTGAACCAATACGTCTCTTCGAGCTAAAACTATTGCTCCAATCATTGCCATTAAAAGAAGCACAGAAGCCAACTCAAAGGGCAGAAGATAATCAGTAAAAAGATGTTCGCCAATTCTTGCAGTAGCCTCTTCTCCAATAGCAGGGGGCCCTGGAAGTGCCCAATCGGTTAACGCAACAACCCTGACCAACAGAGCTAACATTGACAGGCAAACCCCGCCTGAAAGCAATCTTCGTACTTGCAAGCCCCTTATAGGCTCAAGATTCTCACGTTTATTAACTAGCATAATCGCAAAAATAATCAGAACATTTACAGCACCCACATAAACCAATACCTGCGCTGCAGCAACAAAACTCGCATTAAGTAGCAGATACAAACCAGCAACAGCCATAAAGACTCCACCTAACAAAAATGCCGAGTAGACAATATTTTCCAACAAGACAACTGCCATTGCACCAACAACTACAACAGCTGCAAGAACTAGGAAACAAATTAACTCTGTAGAGATTGCGAATGTCATTCGTTTGAAAGATCTCGATCCTGGGTATCAAATAGAGGACGGTCTCCATCAGATTCCACATTTACACCTGTCTGAAGTTCAGCCAATACTGTTGAGGGCAACTTCCCTGCTCTGGGCTGACTTGGTGGAACATTATGCGGATCCATGACACCCTTCGGAAGATACCCAAGCTCCCTAAGAGGCACTACTGAGGGATCAGAAGTAACGCTGGTTGGCAAACGACCAAGTGCAACATTATCAAAATTTAGACTATGACGGTCAAAGGCAGAAAGCTCATATTCCTCAGTCATTGAAAGACAATTGGTTGGGCAATATTCAACACAGTTTCCACAAAAAATACAAACACCAAAATCAATAGAATAATTTCGCAATTCCTTCTTCTTAGTCTCTTTATTCATTACCCAATCCACAACGGGAAGGTTTATGGGACAAACCCTTACACAGACCTCACAAGCGATACATTTATCAAACTCATAATGAATACGTCCCCTATAGCGTTCTGAAGGAATCAGTTTTTCGTAGGGGTATTGAACTGTGATTGGCCGACGACGCAGGTGGTCAAAAGTCACTGACAAACCTTGAGTCAGGTATTTACCAGCATCAATTGCATCTCTGCTGTACTCAAAAACTTTCTTTAGGAACCCAAGCATTGAAATACCTTTTCAGAAGAACTGGGAACTCACTTCAAATATTACAGGCATCTTCCTATTCCTAGGTCTAAACACTCAAGTGTTCTAAGGAAAATATGCGAGATTGCAAGTATTCATCCTCCAAATGCAACCGGGAAAACCAATTTCAGGCCAGCAGTTATAAGTAGATTTACCAGAGAAATAGGTAATAAGAACTTCCATCCCAAATCCAATAATTGGTCTATACGAACTCTTGGTGTTGTCCATCTCAACAAAATTGCTAGAAAAACAAGCAAATAAGCCTTGAAGATAGTCATTACAATCCCCAAAGAACCAGTAATAATCTGAACCAAAGGAGCATCCTGAGATACACCCAGCCAATTAGCCAACCACTCAACTGGGATTGGGAACCCCCACCCTCCTAAATAAAGAACTGAAACTAAGAGCGCAGACAAAACCAAGTTGATGTAGCTACCTAGATAAAAAAGCGCGAACTTCATACCTGCATACTCAGTTTGATATCCAGCCACAAGCTCTTCTTCAGCTTCAGGTAAATCAAAAGGTAGCCTCTCACATTCAGCTAAAGCACAAATCCAAAAAATCACAAATCCTACCGGTTGTCTCCATACATTCCAACTAAGAAGTCCAACACTATTTTGTTGCTCAACAATATCAACTGTACTTAGGGAATTGCTCATCATTACAACTGCCAAGACTGATAGAGCAAGAGGGATTTCATAACTTATTGATTGAGCTGCTGCCCTTAAACCTCCCAATAGAGAATATTTATTATTAGAGGCATACCCACTCATCAACAAACCAATCGGTTGGATGCTACTTAAAGAAATCCATAGAAAGATTCCTACTCCAACATTGCTGATCAAAAGATTTTGGCCAAAAGGAACTATTAACCAAGACAAAATAACTGGGACCAAAACCAAAACAGGGCCAAGAGTGAACAAAAATCCATCTGCCCTTGCTGGAATTACATCTTCCTTAACTAACAACTTAAGACCATCGGCCATAGGCTGAAGTATCCCAAGAGCTCCGGCATACTCAGGCCCAATTCTCTGTTGAGCTGCTGCAGATATTTTCCTTTCTAGCCAAACAGTCACTAACACTCCTACAACTGCTGCTACAAGCACTAGCAACATAGGTAATGGTAACCATAAAACATGAGCAACTTCTGGAGGCACACCTAGCCCCTGAAAGGCATTAGTAATGCTTAGCTCTAGGTCAATGCCTGGACTAGCGGTTGCGATAATTGAAAAGCCTAATTGGGTCAACATGACCATAAGTGTAATTGGAACTTAAGGGTCCACCTGAATGGATCGATCCTCAAGAGGACTCCAAGCTCGCATGTCTTTACCTGTATAAATCTGAGAAGGGCGAAAAATCCTATTGGCCCCTAATTGCTCTCTCCAATGTGCTAGCCAACCTGCTACTCGAGAAATAGCAAAGACAGGTGTAAAGAGATCTCGTGGTATTCCAAGCTTTCTATAAACCAGGCCTGAGTAGAAATCTACATTTGGATATATCCCTTTTGGCCCCAAAAGAGAAGACGCTTCATCCTCAAGAGCCCTTGCCACATCATACATATCATCTTTTCCAAATCTGGCGAACATCTCCTCAGCTAGTCCTTGCAGAATTGTTGCACGCGGATCTTTCACTCTGTACTCTCTATGACCAAAGCCCATGATTTTGCTTTTTTTAGAAATCGCTTCTTCTAAATAATCCAATACATTTTCAGGACTTTCTATTTGTTCCAACATGGCCAGAACATCCTCATTAGCCCCTCCATGCAAGGGGCCTGCCAAGGTGCCAACTGCTGATGCCACTACAGCATATGGGTCCGTAAGAGTACTTGCAGTTACGCGAGCACTAAAAGTACTTGCATTCAGGCTGTGCTCAGCATGAAGAATTAAGCATCGATCAAAGATGCGTGCAGCAATTGGGTCAGGTTCACGATCGGTAAGCATATAAAGAAAATTTGCCGAATAAGCCAAGTCATCCCTTGGTTGAATCGGGTCCTGTCCTTTTCTAATCAACTGAAAGGCCGCGACCATCGTCGGAATCTTTGCTATCAATCGCACGACTGCGTCATAGACATATTGAGGCTTATCAATCGCCCTACGTGAATAAAAAAGTCCTAAAGATGCAGCACTTGACTGCAAAGCATCCATGGGATGACCAGTTGCAGGAAAACACTTCATCATGTCTCTAACTCGAAAGCTCACCCTTCGATGCATCTGAACCTCAGCCTCAAAATCCCTAAGTTGCTGCTGAGTAGGCAACTCACCCCATATCAATAAATATGCAACTTCCAAAAATGTGCTATGGGCAGCCAAGTCCTCAATGGGATACCCGCGATAACTCAAGTTCCCTTGATTGCCGTCAATATCACAAATAGCCGAATGAGTTACTGGGACACCTTCCAGTCCAGGCCGAAATAATATTTCAGTGGATTCATTGCTCATGTCATTTCCTGTTCATCAGCCAGTAATTAGATCAATCTAATTAGCTACCCGTAACCAAAACAAAGAATAAGTCACCCTAAACTTAGTCGAGCTCTGATATGGATTGCAAAACGCTCTTCATCCCTATGAGGACCAATAGCTATTTCCAATCCTTGAACACTTGAACTAAAAGAGCTTCCCGCAAGTGCCTGCATAAGAACCCAGGGCCTCCAATGATAAAGGTTCTGGATACTTAGCTTTGGGCCCAGCGAAATTAAAGTATCAAAAGAATTTTCACCGGATTGACTTGCCTTTTGAAGCTCTTTCCAATGAATTGCTCCTTTTTTCAATTCCTTTCTTTGTTGAAGCGAAGCAAGCGTCTCCCCTATCCAAAAAAACTGGTCTCCTTCTTCTAGTGCTACAGCAAGCTGAGTATCTAGATAATTGTTTCCTTCATTTTGTTCAATCATAAACCTTGTCCATATTTTGAAACCATGATCATCTGAATTAACTTCAGATTGAGTCCACCCTTGTTCATTTAACAAAAAATTTATTTCTGAAGTATTTAATTCAGGAGCGTAAGCACCCATTACCCAGCCATAAGGTTCCTTTAACCAGATCAAAGGGCCATGAACCGAATTCATTAATTGACGAAGAAATAGTGGGTGCTCTTTAATTAGCAACTCATTAAGTATGGGCCTAATCAATTCACCCAAAGGGAGCTGATGCTTCTCATCTAACAATTGTGAAGACAAGCCAATCAAGCCAACACTTTCTGCAGGGCCACCCGAAGCATTTAAAAGGCCAGAAATATCTCTCAACTGATTTTCTGGCTGTTGAGGAATTGTCTCAGAGGGTATGTAGGCTTCAATAATTAAGTCAGAGTCGGCTACTTTAATGCCCGCAATTAAGTCGCCAATATCATCCCTCTGACTAAAGTCAACTGGCAAGCCAATCCATTGATTGAAAATAGATTTAGAAACCTTCACTAAGGCAATACCATTTCCTAATTGATCAACAAAACGTTGTGTTTGGGCAGCTTCTAGTTCTTGTTCATCAGGCTGATTAAGTAAATCTAGGGATTTTCGCAATGCATTAGAACTAGAGGCCATCAGTACTAAATCATCATCAACCTGACCCAAGTAAAAAGATTGATAATCATTTTCCATAGCTTCAGATTTAAGACTAATGACTTCATTATCTCCATAGGAATCGACCACTAAGTCTGTTTCTAACAGATTCCGTTTTTGTAAAAAATTTTCGAGAAAGTCACTGGAATCACCCTGATTAAACGAGGAGATTCCAAGAAGCCAATCAAGTGAGTTGTTATTAGTTTCAGAAGAAAAAAGAGCAAATGTTATATCACTTGCTTGACAGTCGAGAAGGTTATCATCAATATCCAATCCTACGTAGGCAAGTAATCCATAAATAAGATTATCAATCCTCTCTCTAGTCTCCTGCCTATTTTCAGATGAGGCTACTGAATCAGCAAGATTGGGCAGAGTCTTTAAATCAAAAAATGTATGAACAGTGAGCAAAGCGTTGGATGGAACCAAATCAGCTGTCCTTGGAAAATGCAAACGTTGTTGATCTTTAGGCCAAGATGAGCTATGACCAAACATTGACCAGCCAATCCAAAGTACTGCTAACAAAAGTGCCAACACTGTTGCAGCTATAGGGATAAAGAAGGAACGAACCTTCATTGAATGTCTGCTAAATGGGTCACATCATCTTTATCCATTAAGCGATCAATTACCAATTGCATCATCAAACTAAACAGATGAGTCAAACCAAACCCTTCTCAATCTCGCCAAAGGAGCTAAATAATTGGTTTCATGAGAAACGTCCTCATCCATTATTAATCGATGTCCGAGAAGAGGAAGAATTAGCTGTGGCTCCTTTCCCTATCAAAGTAATGCATTTGCCTCTGAGTAGGTTTGAAGAGTGGATTGATACATGGGACAAAGCAATCCTTCCTAATCAACCTTTAGTAGTAATTTGCCATCGAGGAGTTAGAAGCTTAAATTTCTGCAACTGGTTACTAGAAAAAAACTATGGCCCAGAAGTGTGGAACCTAACAGGAGGCATTGATGCATGGAGTTTAGAGGTAGACCCCAAAATCACACGTTACTAACCTAAAGTTATTTGCATGAATGTTGATAATTAGTGCGTCTAAATATTCTAACAAGAATTAATCAAAGAGAAGCACCAAGTCTTTCAGCAACTGTATTAACATCCTTATCACCTCTACCAGAACAATTAATTACTATCTCCATTCCTGCGTCAAGAGTCGGACATAACTTTTCTAACCAAGCAAAAGCATGTGCAGTTTCAAGAGCTGGAATGATTCCTTCCAACTCAGATACCAATTTCAATGCTTTCAAAGCATCCTCATCGGTTACAGCAACATATTCCGCGCGTCCAATCTCTGATAAATAACTATGTTCTGGTCCAACACCTGGATAGTCCAAACCTGCACTAATGGAATGAGCCTCTTGCACTTGACCATCAGAGTCCTGAAGCAAATAACTCATAGATCCATGCAAAACACCCACTCTCCCCTCAGTCATCGTGGCTGCATGCCTTCCTGTTGAGATTCCAGCTCCAGCAGCTTCAACACCAATCATTCTTACGGATGTCTTATCTACAAATGGATGAAACAAACCCATTGCATTTGAACCTCCCCCTACACAAGCAAGAAGGACATCTGGCAACCTTCCAAAGGCATCATCACATTGTTCCATTGTCTCTTGGCCGATAACAGCATGGAAATCACGAACAAGCATCGGATAAGGATGTGGACCTGCCACTGAGCCAAGTATGTAGTGAGTCGTCTCAACATTGGTTACCCAATCTCGAATCGCCTCGCTAGTTGCGTCCTTAAGAGTTGCTGTTCCACTAGTTACAGATCGAACCTCTGCTCCCAACAATCTCATTCTAAAAACATTGAGAGCCTGCCTTCTCATGTCTTCTTTCCCCATGTAAATCACACATTCCAAGCCAAAACGTGCACATACCGTTGCTGTAGCAACTCCATGCTGACCTGCTCCTGTTTCAGCAATTATTCGCTTCTTTCCCATACGAATAGCCAACAATGCCTGACCCAAAGCATTATTAATCTTGTGTGCACCTGTGTGATTCAAGTCCTCCCGTTTAAGCCAAATTCTTGGGCCTCGTCCCTCCCTCGAGTAATGCTCTGTCAGTCGCTCAGCCTCATAAAGAGGCGTGGGCCTTCCTACATATAATTTCAATAATCGTTTTAATTCTTCTGTAAAAACTGGGTCATCCCATGCCTCAGAAGCAGATGTTTCAAGCTCAACAAGTGCTGGCATTAAGGTCTCAGGGACATATTGACCTCCAAACCGGCCAAAACGCCCCAATTGATTTGGCCGCAAATCAAGAGCCAAATCAGCATTCTTAGGTTGTGAGGGAAGGATGCTGGCCATAAATAGAAAAGGAGAATAGATATGTAGATGAGACTTAGAATTAAATGTATGCCAAAAGGAAACTGGATTGAATTCAATCAGTCCAACTTAAACACTGATCCTCAATATGAAAAAGCTCTGAATCAACAATCGAAAAAGCCGGTAAAGGTTCAAAAAGTTAAAAATTCCAAAAAAGGAAAAATTGTCACACTGATAACGGACCTACAACTGGAACACCATGAATTAGTTCGACTACTAAAGAAAATTAAATCTTCTCTGGGCACAGGAGGCACAGTCAAAGGTGATTCCATGGAAATTCAAGGAAATAAGGTAGAAGAAGTAATGGAGATCCTTCATCAAGAAGGATTTCAAGCAAAACGCTCAGGTGGGTAACTAAAGTCCTGCAAAGATTTCTCCGACAATCCATCCAAACTGAAAGCCAAGTTTATGCAAACCCCCTCATCCAAAACCAGTACAAGTAAAGCAACCAATATCTCTTGGCACCAGGCTTCTATTGACAGAAATTCAATTGCACAAAAAAGAGGTCACAACAGCACCATCCTTTGGTTTACAGGTCTTTCGGGGTCCGGCAAAAGCACACTTGCCAATGCAGTCAATGCAAAGCTATTTGAAATGGGTTTAACTAGCTATGTACTCGATGGAGATAATATTCGACATGGACTTTGCAAAGATCTAGGTTTTTCTGATGCAGACAGGGAGGAAAATATTAGAAGGATCGGAGAAGTAGCAAAACTCTTCCTTGATGCAGGCATAATAGTTTTGACCGCTTTTGTATCACCCTTTAAAGCTGATAGAAGCAAAGCTCGCAATCTTGTTAATGAATCAGACTTCTTAGAAATATATTGCGCTGCAGATCTCCAAAGTTGTGAAAAGAGAGATCCCAAAGGACTTTATGCAAAGGCAAGGTCTGGCGAAATCAAGGATTTCACTGGCATTTCAAGTCCATATGAAGAACCTCTTGATCCCGATATCCGAGTAGACACTGCTTCTGTAAAAGTAGAAGATTGTGTTAATATTATAATTAATAAGCTAATCAAATTACAAATTATTCCTAAATAATGCTAACCAAAGTTTGTTTTATTTAATCACAGATATTTCATTTAATAAAATAAGAATTAACCAAAAATCAATTTACATATCTTGCAAATAAGCATCGGGACCTAATTCTACAAGTTTTCTATCTTTTTCAATAACCTCTTTGTACATGGATGTTCGATAAGTAGCAAGATCCTCAGCCAAAGAGGAATCAAATGCAGCAAGAATCTGTAAAGCCAGCAATCCGGCATTTAATCCACCTCCAATTGCCACTGTGGCGACCGGTATTCCACGAGGCATTTGCAAGATAGACAACATTGAATCAACCCCTGAAAGAGCATTGCTTTGGATAGGAACACCAATGACCGGCAAGGAGCTCATAGAAGCAATCATTCCAGGCAGATGTGCTGCCCCACCTGCACCAGCAATGATGACCTTGATCCCTCTGATTTGTGCTTCTTTTGCAAAAGCCACCATCTCATGAGGGGTACGGTGTGCTGAAAGTATCCTTACTTCAGTAGAGATGCCAAACTTCTGCAAAAGATCAACAGCAGGCTTAAGAGTCAACAAATCAGAGTCGCTACCCATTACAACTGCTACTAAATAATTCATTTCAAAAGTCTGAAAGGGTACAAAAATAAAAAGAAGCGTCACTATTAATAATGACGAGACTGTAATTCTCTCGCATTAGATCAAATCTTTCATTTCCGATGCGTCGAATCACCAACATCTCTTTTCCACTAACTGGGGATAGCGAAACTAAGTCCATCCTTTGGTGGATAACAGTAGATGACAAAAATAGGATACTGGAAATTGATAAAATGCCCGCGGGGCAGTCAATAGAAGGAGAAAGCTGGGAAGGAGACTTCCTTAGTCCCATGGGAATAGATCTTCAAATAAATGGAGGGATTGGACTTGAATTCAACCAATTAAAAAAAGATGACACTCCAAAACTTCTCAAGTTGCTAGAGAAGCTATGGAGTGATGGTGTTGAAGCTATTTGTCCAACCTTGATCACATGTGAGATCAATCAACTCCGACAGTCGCTTGAAGTTATTAAAGAAGCAAAGAGATATCCTTCTTCTAAGCGTTCTTTATTGCTAGGTGCACACCTCGAAGGTCCATTTATAGAGAAGTCAAAAATTGGGGCACATCCTCCTGAGCATATTCGTATGCCAAGTCTTAAAACTCTTGCAAAAATAACAAAGGGATTTGAGAAAGAAATAACAATAATGACTTTGGCACCTGAATTACCAGGAGCACTTGAGGTCATCAAGGAGTTAAAAAAATTAGGAATTATTGTTTCCGCTGGCCACTCCACTGCTACTGCAAACGATTGCAAAAGAGCCTTTAAATGTGGCGTAAAAATGCTTACCCATTCGTTCAATGCAATGGAAGGGCTTCATCACAGAGAGCCAGGGCCTATTGGTGCCGCGATTGAAAATCAAGACATCGCATTAGGTCTTATCGCTGATGGTATCCATGTACACCCTCTCATTGCATCAACCCTCTATAAATTAGCTTCAAGAAAAATAGTTCTGGTAAGTGACGCCCTTGCTCCTTATGGACTCAAAGAAGACACATTTAACTGGAGAGATGAATCTCTAATAATCAAAAATGGAACCTGCCAGATCAAGAACGGGCCACTAGCGGGAACCACACTTCCCTTACTTGAAGGATGCAAAAACCTTGCAAGCTGGACTAATGATCCTTCCGGAGCAATCTGGTCCGCCACCATTGCACCAAGAGAGGTGCTTTCCGGGACATATACAAAGGGCCAACTGATAGGGCGACCCTTGAGTAAGCTACTTCGATGGAAACAGAATCCTAGTAACAAAAAACTCGTCTGGGAGATGGCTGCGTAAAATCACTTTCATTAGACTTGCCATGAATCTATGACAAATGAAGACTTCAAAAATCAAAAAGCAGCCGAAAAAACAGAAGTAGAACAATACTTCAATGGAATGGGTTTCGATCGATGGAACCGCATTTATAGCGAAAGTAACGAAGTTAATAAGGTTCAACGCAACATCAGAATAGGTCATCAAAAAACAGTAAATGATGTACTTAGTTGGATACAAGAGTCCGGAAATATTCAAAATCTTAGTTTTTGCGATGCAGGATGTGGTGTTGGAAGTGTGTCTCTTCCTTTGGCCTCTTTAGGTGCAAAATCTATTGTTGCAAGTGATATTTCAGAAGCAATGATCGAAGAAACAAAAAAACGAGCAAATTCCAATGATATTGATATTAATAAAATCAGCTTTATAAAATCAGATCTAGAAAGCCTAGAAGGCTCATTTCATACTGTAATTTGCTTAGATGTTTTTATCCACTACCCACAAAAAGCTGCAGAAGAAATGGTTCGCCACTTATGTGTTTTAACGGAAGAAAGACTCATTGTAAGCTTTGCACCATATACTCCTTTTCTGGCTCTTCTAAAGAAGGTCGGACAACTATTCCCTGGACCAAGCAAAACCACAAGAGCATATACTTTGCGAAAACAAGGCATTATTAAGGCTGCTAATGAAAGTGGTTTTACTCTTACTAAAAACAAATTAAATCAAGCACCTTTTTATTTTTCACAATTACTGGAATTCAAAAAAACACCTCAAGGTTAAGAACATGGGATTCTATTAGAATAAAATTAATCAACCAGATTATTTTCCAAAGCATATCTAACTAGCTCGGTTCTACTAGAAGTACCTGTTTTATTAAACAGCCGACTTACATACTTTTCCACATTCCTAATAGAGGTTTCAAGCTTTCTTGCAATCTGCTTATTCATTAGTCCTTCTGCTACTAACTGCAGAACACTAGCCTCACGGGGTGTGAAATTGTGAACAACTCCAAGTTTAGAAGTTTCACTATCTCCCTTAGCAAGTAATGATCGAATCTCAGTTATTTGTCTTGCCATTTGACCAACATCTGCATCTGCAAACCTTGCCGCCTCTGCAAGTAACCTATCCTGTCTCCCTACAACATTTCTTACACGAGCAACCAACTCATCAGGGTCAAAAGGTTTTGGTATGTAATCATCAACACCAGCTTGATAGCCCTGAGTACGATCAAGAGTCATACCTTTTGCAGTAAGAAAAATCACAGGAGTTCCTCCCAATCTTTCATCAGCTCTTAACCGATTGAGCAATTCATAACCATCACATCTAGGCATCATTACATCACTAATGACAAGATCTGGGAGCATCTTCTGAGCCATTTGCCATCCTTCTTCCCCATCAACAGCAGTCGTAACTTCAAAGCCTTCATCTTGAAGATATGCCTGAACAGCTGTTCGCAAACCTGGCTCATCGTCAACTAGAAGTATTCTGTTTGGCTTTATAGCCTCAGGCGATGAACTTAACGATTCATTCATTTGAATTTCTTGAGTTCATACAGTAAATCTAGAAGGTATTAGCAAAGCAGTCTTGCTGTTCTTCTTAACCCCTCACTTTAGAGGGAGATTCAGTACTTCCTGATTCTCCACAAGTTTAGTTGAATATCCCAAAGATAATGCCTTTTGAGTCAGTTCTGCAGGGTCAATACCCGCCATCTCTGGAGAGCAGGCTGCCCACCAAACTAAATGGTCTTCACGGTTAAAAGGTGTAATAACTCCACCTGGATTAAGTCGACGTACGTAAATTGCGACCGAATCTCTTTTGACTCTTATCGGAGATTCTAAATTACAGCGAACAAATTCTGTATGCACTTTGAGATCAAATGGCCATTCTTGCCAAAGTTTGAATCTTCGTAAGTTCTGATCAGCCTGATCAATCTCAAAGGCGTACATTCCTAATAAATACTCCCCGCCCAAGTGAGGTTGACTCTTTTTTATCAACACAACAAGGTTTGGAGGACGCAAATTCCTAATCTTCTCAATCGCAGTCTTGCGAGCACTCGCATCTAAAGGTTTTACCCAGAAAGCTACTAAGCCAAGCAAACCTAATGATGTAACTCCAAGCCAAGACCGGCACCTAGAAAAGCCAAAAAATCTTTCAAACATGCTGTCAAAACTTCCCCAAAGCACTACTCAAGATTTGCCAATCTTCCTCGATCATCAAGCCACCACTCCTTGTGCGAAAGAAGTTATAGCAGCAATGGCACCTTACTGGAATGAAAAATGGGGCAACTCTTCTAGTCGTCAACATAGAGAAGGCCTAAAGGCCGCTGCCGCAGTTTCTATGGCAAGAGAAGAGCTCGCTAGCCACCTAAGGGTTGCCCCTGAGCAAATAATTTTCACCAGCGGTGCAACCGAAGCCAATAACATTGCCCTCATAGGGCATGCGAGAGCAATGTCAGAAATACATGGAAAGCCCGGTCATCTAATTACACTTTCTACAGAGCACCGTGCTGTTCTCGACCCTATAAAACAACTTGAGAAAGAAGGTTTCCAAGTTACTGAAATCACTCCTCAAAAGGATGGCATCTTAGATCTAAATCAATTGGTAGAAGTCTTTAAAGAAAACACATTCTTAGTAAGCATAATGATCGCTAATAATGAAATAGGAGTAATTCAACCAATCAAAGAAATTGCTCAATTATGCAAAGAAAGGAATATATTGCTTCACAGTGATGCTGCCCAAGCCCTAGGGCATATCTCGTTATATCCAGAGTTTCTTGGTATCGATTTCACTAGTGTAAGTGCTCACAAGATGTATGGTCCAAAGGGCATTGGAGCATTAATAATGCGCCCAGAAATACCTGTTCAACCTCTACAATGGGGAGGTAGTCAGGAAAAAGGAATTCGGCCTGGAACTCTAGCAGTACCTTTAATAATAGGACTTGCAAAAGCAGCTGAAATAGCAATTAGGGATCTCAAAGATTATGAACTTTTGGTTACTAAAATGCGTAATAAATTCTTAGAGGAATTAAAAAGTAAAATATCAGGTATTTCTTTAAATGGTTCACAAGATGAACGCTTGCCCCACAACCTTAATATCACTATCGCCGGAGTTCAGGGATCAATCCTTCACAAGGAGTTGAGACCATTCATAAGCTGCAGCAGTGGTTCAGCATGTGCGAATGGTGCACCGTCGCATGTCCTTATGGCTCTAGGCCTAAATGCACAAGAAGCAAAAGCATCCTTAAGACTAAGTCTTAGCCGATATACAACAGAAGCAGAGCTCAAGAATGCAGCTATTAAGATCAAAGATGTAATCAATAAGTTAAGAAGCCAAAATTAAAATTTTCTTTTCCAATCATTTAATTAAAAGCAAAACTAGGGTTTAGAAATTCTTTTGGCGATCCGACACTTCGCACTTCTACTTCGCGGATTGTGCATGAGCTCTCCATCACTAGCCACTAAAGGCTTACGAGTGATGGGAGAAAGTAATTCATCCTTTATAAAGGCTTGCTTGACGCACCTATCCTCTAAAGAATGAAAGCTGATGATGCAAGCAAAGGCTTCTTCCTTTAACCAATTAGGCAATTGAACTAAAAAGCGTTTAAGAGCTGCTAATTCATCATTAACGGCAATTCTTAAAGCCTGGAAAGTGCGCGTTGCAGGGTGCATGCGCCCATAACGCATCTTCGGAGGGAAGCATCCTGCTATTGCATATGCCAACTGAACTGTCCCTTCATAAGGTCCATGCTGATCAAGGTCTTGCTTGATACGCCGAGCGATCTTTCGTGAGCGTCGCTCCTCTCCATAAGTAAAAATAATTTCTGCTAATTCACTTTCACTGCTTTGCTCTAATAAATCTGCAGCTGTAAAAGAACTCTCCAAGTTCATTCTCATATCTAAAGGACCATTTAATCGAAAACTAAAACCCCTGGAAGCATTATCAAGCTGAGGACTACTAACGCCTAAATCAGCTAAGACTACTGAAGCATTTTCAGGCGGACAAAAGTCAGCAAAATTTCCAGCCAATATCTCTACGCGTTCACCAAAAGGTTTTAACCGCTCTGCAGCAGCTGCTCTTGCAGTTGCATCATGATCTAAACCAATCAAATGCAACCCAGGGAATGCTTCTAACAGCAACGCAGAATGGCCTCCACCACCAAGAGTTACATCAATTAAGAGACCTCCTGATAAAAGATCTGCAGGAAGATTCGCTATTGTTTTAACTATCTCATCAGACAAAACAGGAACATGACTAAAAGTCGAAATCGATGAAGGTGAGCGTTTTTGCATAATTTCTTCCTAAACTCCCAAAAAAGTTTTCAACCGACAGGGCCATGACTCAGCTGGAAACACGAACCGAGCCCATGGTCGTGAACTTTGGACCACATCATCCCTCGATGCATGGAGTCCTTCGTCTGGTGGTCACCCTTGATGGTGAAGATGTTGTGGATTGTGAGCCAGTAATTGGTTATCTCCATCGTGGGATGGAAAAAATCGCAGAGAACAGAACCAATGTAATGTTCGTTCCCTATGTAAGCCGCATGGATTATGCGGCAGGGATGTTTTATGAAGCAATAGTTGTGAATGCCCCTGAACGCTTAGCAAATATCTCTGTCCCCAAAAGAGCAAGTTACATAAGAGTATTAATGCTTGAGTTAAATAGAATCGCCAATCATCTACTTTGGCTGGGCCCCTTTCTTGCAGATGTCGGAGCCCAAACTCCCTTCTTTTATATATTTCGAGAAAGAGAAATGATTTACGACTTGTGGGAGGCAGCAACAGGCCAACGGTTAATAAACAATAACTATTTCCGCATTGGAGGAGTGGCAAGTGATCTTCCATGGGGATGGTTAGATAAATGTCAAGATTTCTGCAATTGGTTTGGTCCAAAAATCGATGAATATGAAAAACTAATTACTAACAACCCTATCTTCCGTAAAAGAATAGAAGGACTAGGAACTATTAAAAGAGAAGAAGCAATTAACTGGAGTCTCTCTGGTCCAATGCTGCGGGCCTCAGGTGTGGCTTGGGATCTTAGAAAAGTCGATCATTATGAATGCTATGACGATTTCGACTGGAATGTCGCCTCTGAAAAAGAAGGAGATTGCTATGCAAGGTATCGAGTACGAATAGAAGAAATGCGCCAATCTCTAAACATCCTTAATCAAGCATGCAAAATGATTCCAGGTGGTCCCACTGAAAATCTCGAAGCAATGCGGATTTCAGAAGGAAAGGACAGTAAATTGATAGGTTTTGATTATCAATATATAGCGAAAAAAGTTGCTCCTACCTTCAAAATTCCCGAAGGAGAATTATACACCAGACTAGAGTCAGGAAAAGGTGAAATTGGAGTTTTTCTTCAAGGAAGCAATGATGTGACACCTTGGCGATTCAAAATTCGTGCTGCAGACCTCAATAATCTACAAATTCTCCCCCACATTCTTAAAGGAGCAAAAGTGGCAGACATCATGGCAATACTTGGCTCAATAGACGTAATTATGGGTTCGGTAGACCGATAAATTTTTCGTGCCAACTAATCATTATCAAGCCTGGTTAGTTCAAAAGCGAAAAGTGCGCTTTGGGGATACTGATGGTGCAGGAGTAATGCATTTTCATCAAATCTTTCGCTGGGCTCATGAAGCTTGGGAAGAAAGCATTGAATGTTATGGGATTTCTAAGGAATTTATTTTCCCCTCGGCCTCAATTCCAAAGAGTCAATGTAAGGTTTTCTTACCAATAATCCATTGTGAAGCAAGCTTTAGAAAACCCATACATGTAGGAGAAGAGTTAATAGTCAAAATTAAACCATTAAGACTTAATTTAAGTAGTTTTCAAATACAGACAGATTTCAATCTTAACAACGAAGTCATGGCAACAGCTTTAATTAGTCATATGGCAATAAGCCCAGATACACGAAAAAAATGTGAACTACCCAACAATATACATCTTTGGCTAGAGGCCTCATCCATAAGCCAAGGCCCAAGTCCAGTATAAAATTAATCTTAAATAAACAATAACTAAGTATGCTCGGTTAGCCAATTTTGCCAAATTTTTCGCTGCCATTTACCTTTATCATCAGGAGATAATTCAGGGCAAAAATGCCAAGAAAAAGGTCTTTCTGCTGGTTCCCAATCGTCGACTAGCCTAGAAAGCTTTCGAAGTAAATGATCATATAAGTCTAATGATACTTTGTCTTCCCAACGAACCAAAGCTACTAATCTGCTTCCCCATTCAATATCACTTTTTGACAGAAATAAAACATTTTGAATTGGAAGGCCTGCTTGTATAGCAGAGGCCATAAGTTTTCCTTCCAGCTGATCAGGAAAAACAGTCTCGCCTCCGGAGTTAACAGCTAAGTCATTGCGGCCAATAATCTCAACAAATTGCCTATCACCTTTCCAATCCAACTTGGCTAGATCGGCAGAGCACCACCAACCTTCATTGTCGCAAAGGGCTTCTAAGCCGTTAGGACCCAAAAGCGCCTTTGCTAAACGGGGTGTCTTCACCATTAAGGCACCATCAGATGCAAGACGAAGCTGAACATCCTTAAGGGGGAATCCACAACCCGTCATGCCAGCGAGAAACTCTTTAGGAGGCAAGACAGTTACCATTGCCGCGGTCTCCGTAGCTCCATAACAAGGGGCTAAATGAATATTTTCTGATCTAGCAATATCTTCAATCATTGAATTAAGACCAGCACCTCCGACCCAAATCACCGAAAAGTTTTTTAACCACTCAAGTCCAACTGAATGAGATATCAGTCGCTGTAGCTGAGTAGGTACAAGTGACAACAACTTTGGTCTTGAGTCTTCAGACGATTGAGTACTAAAAAAATTTTGCAGAGCTAGCGGATCCCTTAGAAGCTCTGGAAGCAGCCAAACATGTTCTGTCCCCCACTGCTGACTTCTCCACCAAGGCATTAGGCCACTCACATGATGCATTGGCAAAGGGTTAAACAGAACACATCTTTTAGGGTCTAATCCTTCCTCAGAGAGCCAAGCTGCAGTTGACTGTGCAGACTGATCGAAATGAGATAAAGGGAGCAAACAATATTTTTTACCACCTGAAGTGCCTCCACTCGCAACAACAAAACCAGGTCCCTTCGGTAAAACAATATTTGGAATTGATAATTTGCTTTGAGATGATTTAAAGAACTGAACCCAAGCACCATCTTTAAAAGCGTGAAGTGCCTCTTCAGTGCACTCCTTATAGGTTTTTGGGTTGGACTTAATAGCAAGCAAAGCACTCATCCTGCTGCATTCCAAACAAGATTGGGATCAGTACTAAACAAACTCCCTTTAGGGAACCATTCCATTGCAAGCCCAGGTGCCGTTGGAGTAGACCCTTCTTGCTGCAAAGCGGCCATATGGTGAACCCACCTACGACCGATCCCTGTTTCAAAAGCAGTACTTATCATCCGCTGAGAAATTCCCTCTTCAAATTCAGCAAGCAACATTCTTGGATCACCTTCTAAAACTGGTCGCCTAACCTGCCATCCAGGCCAAGACTCTCTTAAAGAGTTATCCCATACCAAAGACTCATCCAAAGCCACAGGGAGCTGGTTACCTAAATCACGCAAACCCTCAATATCTTCTGCTGGTAAAGGCTGTTCAAGCCATTCCAATCTTTGTACATTAACTAACCGGTTAACCCACATAGCAGCGGTAGGTCTGTCCCAACCTCCATTGGCATCCAATCTCAAGCGAGAACTATTAGGAAGCCTTTGCATCAACTTGTTCAAAAGGTCCATCTCTTCGAGATAAGGCCTAACAGCCACTTTCCACTTAAAGGTAAGCGGCTGCGATGCATTTAAACAAAGCTCAAGCGCAACATCTAAAGCTTCTAAAGCATCTTTACCAGCAGGCAAAAGAATCGCTGAACTTGGAGGCTCTAACCAATTCCTATTTGATCTTGAGCCAACTACACCATCCAATTCTGCAAGGGCGGATCCGATACCAAAAGCCAATGCTCCAGGTCCTAATCGCATCCTATCTTCTAATTCATTCCTGCTAACAATCGGTCCTCGGCCTACTAAAAAATCTTCGATTTCTTTCATCTCTTCATCTTCATATGGAGAAGCTTCTCCCCATCCAACTCCCCCCGATTGGTCTTCAAGATGCAATAACCAACCATTTCTTATTTCAAGAGAACCCTTCGAAGTATTAAGAGGCCGATTAAGTCGAAAGGAAAAAGGCCTGCTATGAAATTTCAAGTCCAAGAATTCAAAAACTATTTAAAGAGTTGACCCAAAAAAAACTAGAAAGACCAAGTCCTATGCTTAAGCCGAGTCCATTCAAAGCTTGGAATCTTAGAGCTATAAACTTACAATCACGTATCAAATCTGGCTGATCATGATAATGACTAAGTAATCGAACAAGTTTAATTCCTGAAGGTAATCCAACAATCGCTAGCAGAGAAGTTATCGGCCAGTCCCCTAAAAACACTGGTAGAAGCTCCAATAGATAAATAGCACTCAAAATCCATGGAATTAAACTTGCTGCCCTAGCCGTTCCAATAAGAACTAAAGGAGATTTTTTTCCATGGGCCGCATCTTCACTAACTTGATGAAAATGAGAACAAAAAAGTACCAAAGTTGTTGCCAAAGCGGGACCTGAACCAAGCTTGAATGCTAAGCCCCAAGGTATTACAAATTCATTACCCACACTTGGCGACAAAACTAGTAATGCAGCAGCAGTTGCAAAAGGCCCAAAAGCCAACCAGCAGAGAGGTTCTCCTAACCCTTGATAACCCAATCGAAAAGGAGGCCCTTGATAGAGATAACCCAAGCTACAACTAGCAAGAACTAAGCCAAGGACTGCAAAGCTGCTACGCCAAGCCAAATTAATAATGATTATCAAGCCTAAAATCAGCGCAAAATATGCATAACGACTTACAAGACTTCTTTTACCTATTAGCTGAACTACCGAATGTGGCTTTGCAAACTCATCAATGCCAGTTTCATCATCAAATAAATCATTCGTCAGATTCTCCCAAAGCAACAGAAGGACAGAAGCAACCAAAAAACCTAATAATTGATCTAAACGAACCAACTTGCCTGCACCGATTGTCCAACCAGCAGCCAAAATGACTGGCATCACTGCAACCGAATACAGCGGCCACTTAATTGCAGCCTTCCAAAGAAGTCTTTTTTTTGATCTGCTTGCATGAAGGGATGCAACAGCATGTTTGTCTTGCATGCACTCAATCCCCCTTTTGCCTACGTGACGGTTTATACATTTGAGCAGGTCTTGCAATCAATGCCCACTCCAAATGACAGCTGATCCAAGTTTCAGCGACATTTTGCATGCATCCTCGCAAGCTTGGTGCAAAAAAAAATGCGATGAGGGCGTCCTCAGCATTGCATTACCAATTGCAATGGAGGACCCACTTGAGGCCTTGCGTTGCATAGATGAACAAAACCAATTTCGCTTCCTATGGGACGAAAAGCCACTGCAGAGTTTTGCAGCATTAGGCCTTTGTCAACAACTTGAGCTAGCTGGTCCGAAAAGGTTTGAACTTGCACAACGTTTCAGCGAAGCAACTTTTGGAAGAATGACTAATGCAACTATTGAAACCCAAGCAATCGATCGACCGAAAATCCTCTTAGCTTTCTCTTTCTTTGAACAAGCCCTCGATAGACAAGACACACAGACTATTACTCCTGCAGTACAGGCTGTGCTTCCGAAATGGCAAATAAGCCAACAAGGTAGTAGAGCATGGCTACGACTTAATGGCATCATGGCCCATCAAGCTGATGCGAGAGATCTAGCTGAAAAATTATGGATAATGAGAGATCATCTTCTAAAGAGTAAAAGCCTCAAAAAAACAAACCTTATCTATCAAAATAAATACCAAACAACAGCTGGCAATTGGCAAGCGCAGTACAAACCATCTTTATTAAGGGGAATCGAACTAGTCAACAATCGCGAGCTTCATAAACTTGTCCTTGCTGTTCGACAATCTATTGAGCTGGAGCAACCTTTAGACCCTCTTACCCTTTTACATCGACTTAGAAAAGAGCAACAAGGTAGTTGCAGGTTTCTCTGGGAGCGCAATCGAAATGAAGCATTTTTTGGAGCTTCACCTGAACGCTTACTAAAGCTTAAAGGGAATCAATTAAGTATTGATGCACTTGCAGGGACTGCAAGTTGGAAAGATGAAGGGATAGTCTTAATGAAATCCAAAAAAGACCGTTTAGAACATGAATTGGTTGTTAATGCAATAACTGAACAACTAGCCCAAGAAGGGTTAAATCCGCAAAGAACTAGCCAGCCAAGACTTGCAAAATATGGCAATCTTGTGCACCTACACACTCCAATCAGAGCAACGAACAAACACCAAAGTCCTTTCCACCTTGCTAGCAAACTACATCCAACTCCTGCCGTAGCAGGGCTTCCGCGAAAGGATGCTATGGACTGGCTACGTACACTCGAACCTTTTGAAAGAGGTAACTATGCCGCTCCAATTGGATGGATAGATAACACACTAGATGCTGAATTAAGAGTAGCCATAAGATGTGGTACCTCAAAAGGTAGCCGCTTAAAACTCACAGCTGGAGCAGGGTTAGTACAAGGATCTATAGCCGAGAAAGAGCTTGAAGAAATTAGTTTGAAGCTAGCTGTACTAGCGGACCAACTAGCAGTCAAATCAAGTGATCAAGAAAAAGTCTCTAATAACAAAGAAATCACTTGATCTCCTAAAGGGATTTTCATTAGACGTTCCACTTCTCTTATACCAGTAGGGCTGGTGACATTAATTTCACTCAAAACACCATCAATAACATCAATACCAACAAAAAAAAGACGATTCTCTCTTAGTGAAGGAGAAAGTTCATCACATATATTTTGCTCAATTGATGTGATCTCTGTAGGTTCAGGTTGTCCCCCTACAGCAAGATTACTGCGAAAGTCTCCCGGCTTCGGACGGCGATTAACTGCGCCCAATGGTTTGCCATTGACAAGAAGAATTCTCTTATCTCCATCGACAACAGCTGGTAAAAAACGTTGAACCATTACTGGCAAGCGTTCCTGGTCAGTCACTAATTCAAGTAAGGCCTCTAAGCCAGGTGATGTTTTTGCGACCCTAACAACTCCCTGTCCAGCTCTACCCCCAAGCGGCTTGAGGACAACCTCCCCATGCGCTCGAGCAAAAGTTGCTAAATCATCAACACGACTTCCTACGAAAGTCGGTGCCATTAAATGTGAAAAACGAAGAGCTCCTAACTTCTCATTCCATGCACGCAAAGCACTTGGACTATTAATAACAAGTACGCCATCTCTTTCTGCAAGTTCTAACAAATGAGTGGCATAAAGATAAGCATCATCAACTGGAGGATCTTTGCGCATCCAAATGCAATCAAAATCTTTAATAGAGCGATTGATCTGCTCAACCTTAGAGAACCAAGGTTCAGGCACTAATCTCGAAGCATCAACCCAACACTCATTACCTCGAGCCTGCAAGTCTGCAGGTACACAAGCCCAAACTTCAATTCCGGCCCTATGAGCTGCCTGCATTAGAGCACTAGAGGAATCCTTAAGAGGGTTTATTTGATCTATAGGGTCAAGAACAAACAAATGGCGCATAACTTCAACCCTCTAAACCCAACAATTTATTGAGCTTGTTTGCACGTTCTAATGCATGCAGCTCATCGCAACCACCAATACCCTGTCCATCAATAAAAATTTGAGGAACACTAGTCCTTCCATCTGCCCGAGTCGTCATCAAACTCCTCGCCTCATCATCTCCATCAATGGAATATTCCTCATAAAGCAATCCTTTTTTATCTAGAAGAGCCTTTGCTCGCAGGCAAAAAGGACAAAACTGCCATGTATAGATCTCAATCTTGGACATGATCAAAAAAATAAGTCTCTAATGATCTCATGAGGCTTGCTGAACTGATAGCTTCTAATGTGTATTGATGAAGTTATAGCTTTGTGGATCTAACTGAATTCAAACGTGACCTATCTCTGCTGACCGATCGCCTGGGCAAAGCTCAGGACTGTCTTTGACGTTGCTGCTTTACAAGCTCAGAAACAAGACCTAGAGCAAATTGCTGCACAACCTGATTTCTGGGAAGACCAAAGAAATGCACAAAGCCAAATGCGGAAGCTAGATGATATCAAGGAACAAATTGAGATGCTTCTCAAATGGGAAGACCTAGTTAAAGATGCACAAGCAACTCTTGAGCTATATGACCTAGACCCTGATCAAGAACTATTAGAGGAAGCTCAAGAAGGCCTGAATAAACTTGACCAAGATCTTGATAGATGGGAACTAGAACGCCTCCTCAGCGGGCCCTACGACAAAGAGGGGGCAGTTCTTTCAATTAATGCTGGGGCAGGAGGCACGGATGCTCAAGACTGGGCACAAATGCTTTTAAGGATGTATACCCGATGGGCTGAAGACCATGCCATGAAAGTAAGCATTGATGAAATTTCAGAAGGAGAAGAAGCAGGTATTAAAAGTGCAACTATTGAAATTGAAGGGCGTTATGCATATGGATATCTTCAAAATGAAAAAGGAACACATCGATTAGTAAGGATTTCCCCCTTTAATGCCAATGCCAAAAGGCAAACAAGCTTTGCAGGAGTCGAAGTCATGCCGAAACTAGAAGCAGACGTAGAGCTGCAAATACCAGAAAAAGACTTAGAAATTACAACCAGTCGTTCTGGAGGTGCTGGAGGTCAGAATGTAAACAAAGTTGAGACAGCAGTTCGTATAGTTCATATACCAACAGGACTTGCTGTTCGCTGTACCCAAGAAAGATCTCAACTACAGAACAAAGAAAAGGCAATGGCACTTTTAAAAGCAAAACTTCTAATAATTGCCCAAGAGCAAAGGGCTGCAGAGATTGCAGATATAAGAGGTGACATTGTCGAAGCAGCTTGGGGCAACCAAATTAGGAACTATGTTTTCCATCCATATCAGATGGTCAAAGACCTACGTACCGAAGAAGAAACCACCGATGTGCAAAGAGTAATGGATGGTGATTTAGATACTTTTATTCAAGGATTACTACGCCAAGGGCTAGAACTTCCTAATAGCAATCTCACCGATTAAAATAGCCTAATGTCTGAACAAATCCAAGCAAAAAAAACCCCACCAAAAAAAGATTCTTCACCAAGCTTTATTAAGCTTGCAATGAAAAATATGGTTCGCAAAGGGCAACAAAGCTTGATACACTTTGGACTGACAGCAACAGGGCTTATTGTTTTTATTTTGATCCTTGCTTGGCTTGGACGTCCCACTATTCCACAATAATGAATAATGAAATCAAGTGGATTCGAGAATTAAAGTTAGACCTTACGTTCATTAATGCAACAAAGAAGCTAATAGCAAAACAATCAGATTCAACTATTGAGGCTAGAGTTCGAGAAAAACAACCATGGATCAAAGATTTACATACTTGGATCACATTTATTCAAAAGGACCAAAATATTTACTGCCCAGAAGTAGTCAGGAAAAGCTCTTTCTTGAGTCTTGGACTTCAATTTACTGACAATAAAACAATCGCCGAAATGAATGCCAAGTGGCGCCAAAGGAATAAAGCGACAGATGTACTTTCTTTCCCTTCCCTGGACAAAACCCTGGTCCTTCCAGAAAACAGCTGTATTGAACTTGGTGACATTATCATTTCAATACCAATAGCTATTTTGCAAGCCAAGGAACATAATCATAGTCTTGCCAATGAGCTTCGGTGGCTAGTTAGCCATGGGCTGCTCCATTTATTAGGTTGGGAGCACCCAAATGACGCAAAACTCAAGGAGATGTTGGCTTGCCAAGGTCAACTCTTAAATCTTACTGATAATAATATTCGGGAGAATTAAACAAGCCCTATAACTCATGAATCGAACAAATGACAGCCAAGCTTCACAAAAGATCCATTCACGCTCTCCTAGCAGAAAAGCAACTGCGCGGAGCAATTCATGGCAAATTGCGAAAAATCTCCCGGCAAGTTTTCGCTATGCATTCCAAGGAATCACTTATAGCTTTGGAAGCCAAAGAAATTTTCGAATTCACCTTGCCATTGGAGCCATAGCATTTGGCTTAGCAACATTGCTAGAACTTGACCGTTACGGTCTAGCCCTAGTGGTCATGACTGTGGCAACTGTTCTAATTCTAGAGTTAGTCAATACATCTATTGAGGCAATGGTCGATCTGGCAGTAGGTCTTGAATTCCACCCACTAGCAAAAACAGCAAAGGACTGTGCTGCTGCTGCAGTATTTGTTGCCTCGATTAGTTCTTTAGGCATAGCATTTCTACTCTTTTACAAACCACTCCTAACCAAACTTGGCCTTTAATAACTACTTACTATGCTTCTTGTAATCGATAACTATGACAGCTTCACTTTTAACCTTGTTCAATACTTGGGTGAACTTGCTGGAAAGCATCCGTTAGCTAAAAAACTTGAGGTTGAAAGAAATGATTCTATTTCTCTAAAAGAAATAAAACAACTTAAGCCTCATGCAATATTACTTTCTCCTGGTCCGGGCAATCCAAATCAATCAGGTATATGCCTTGAAATTCTCTCTAAGTTATCCCCAACAATACCAACTCTGGGTGTATGCCTTGGCCATCAAGCGCTAGCACAAGTTTACGGAGGAAAAATCATAAGAGCTCATGAGCTTATGCATGGGAAGACATCAGCAGTAAACCATCATTGCGAGGGGATTTTTAAGAATTTGCCAAAACCACTGACAGCCACCAGATACCACAGCCTTATCGTAGATCGAACCAGCCTTCCCGATTCTCTTGAAGTAACCGCATGGCTAGACGATGGCACCATTATGGGACTACGTCACAGAAAATACCCTCATGTACTAGGAGTTCAGTTTCACCCTGAAAGTGTCTTAACAGAAGCTGGACATCAGTTGCTCAGCAACTTCTTACTAATAGCAGAACAAAAACAAACGCACTGCTAAGTTTCACATTCAACCATTTATCACGAATGAAGGTCAGCCGTTCCCTAATAAGAAGCACTCTTGTTGTTCAAATCATCTCAGGAGGAATACTTAGTTCTTCTACTTCTCGTGCAATGGCAGGTGGCGTCAGTATCACAAATTACGGTCACAGTGCCCTGTTGATCAAAGGAAGTGGAAAGTCAGTATTAACTAATCCCTTTAAAGCAGTTGGCTGTGCCACAGGGTTAAAAGAACCAAAAATGAACACTGACGTGATATTAGCCAGCTCAAGATTGCCCGACGAAGGCGCAGAGATTTCTAAGGGAGCATATTTAACAGAACCAGGCTCATATCGCATAAAAGGTCTGAATCTAGAAGGTGTTGCTATTCCACATGACAGGCTAGGTGGTCGTCGCTTTGGGAAAGCCACTATCTGGAGATGGGAGCAAGGCGGTCTTACTTTTGCCCATCTTGGTGGTAGCGCTGGACCTCTCACTGGTGAAACAAAGGTGCTAATTGGGCGCCCAGATGTACTAATTATTGGAGTAGGCGGTAGCGCGAAAGTTTATAACGGTATAGAGGCAGCGGCGATAGTCAAGGAACTAAACCCTAAGCAAGTCATCCCCGTTCAATATGCAAAAAACAACTCTGCTTCAGATTGTGATCAAAAAGGAATAGAGCCATTTCTAGAGGCAATGGAAGGGATTCCTGTTAAAAAAACGGGTAGAACACTTGTCATACCAGAGAGAATTAACGACAAAACTGTCATCAATATCCTTAAATAGCACTCTCAAAGAATCATCAATATACAAGCGTCTTACATACTTTTTTTAAAGTCTTCGACGCTTGAATATACTTTCCAAAACTCCTTCATTTGCTCAATCGTTCCAATACTTACTCGTAAGGAGCCTGCTATCAAAGATTGGCTACTCATTTCTCGCACAAGTATTCCTTTCTCACGCAAAGCATGCGCTATATAGCTTGAAGAATAATTAGGCCATATCAAAAAATAATTCCCTCCATCAAGTTGATGATTGACTCCACTGGTCAGCAACTTTTCTTTAATCCAATCCCGTGCTTCCAACACGTCTGCTACATAAGAATCTATATAAGGTTGATCTTCTAAAGCTGCAAAGGCTGCAGTCACTGCAAAACTATTAACATCGTAAGGACCAGTGACTCGTGTGATCAGGTCAACTACCTTCGCGGAGCCAATAGCAAATCCAATTCGAAGACCAGCTAATCCAGCAGTCTTTGCGAGAGACCTCAATACTAGGATATTAGGAAAGGCACTAAAATCTATTCCAGGTAAAACACTATCCCCAGTAAAAGCCTCATAGAGCTCATCAACTACAACTAAAGTGTCTGGCGAAGATGCTGCTAAGTCATAGATCTTCTCTGGTGCCAATCTTGTACCAGTAGGATTATTGGGGTTACATATAAATAGAAGTTGAGTCCTTTTAGCGCTAAGGGTTTTCAATATTAAGTCAAATGGAAACTGAAAATTTTCCCCTTCATATGGAATAGATAAGATTTGCATTCCCTGCATAAAAGCACAAGGAGCGTAATAACCAAACGTTGGGGTAGTCGTTAATAATTGATCCCCTCGATCACCATAGGCATGGAATATCGCATGAATTGCCGCATCAACCCCATTAAATATACCTATTTGCTCCACTACAAGAGACGCCTCCAATCCTTGCTGAGTCAAATTTGTTATCAGAGCTTCTCTAAGGCCTGAGTACTCCGGATAAATGGATATTTGATTAGCAGAAATCCGTTGCAAGGCATCAAGGACACGTGGACTTGGACCTATTGTGTTTTCATTGAAATCTAACCTCAAAAAATTGCGTCGACCTTCTAAGGGAGCTTTATATGGCTCTAAGTTCTCGACTTCATGACGAGGGGAAGGCGCGTTTTTAGCAAAAGTCTTTGAGTCAGGATTCATCACATCCTCTCCAAAGTGGGAATGCCTAATAAACCCATCCCTTGACTAAGAGTATCAGCAGTTAATCGGCAAAGTGCAAGCCGCGATGATCTTTGTGGATCCTGAGCTTTTAGAACAGGGACCTGGTCATAAAAACGATTAAAAGCTTGACTCAACTCAAAGAGATAATTACAAAGACGATTTGGGAGTAACTCATTCTCAACCACAAAAATGACTTCGTCGAATTTCAAAAGATCGCGTAGTAAATTCCATTCCTGTGGTTCAGTAAACTGAATTTGAGTAACAGGTAAAGTTGAAGCACCTCCTTTCCTATAAATTCCAGATATTCTTACCAAGGCATACAAAAGATAGGGTGCAGTATTTCCCTGTAATGAAAGCATCTTGTCAAAGCTAAATTGATAGTTAGTGATACGATTTTGACTCAAATCAGCATACTTAACTGCCGCAAGACCTACTGTTTGGGAAACGTTTTTAATAAAAGGTTCATCTTCATCTCGTCCCTCATTCTTCAAACGCTCACGCAGGTCAATCTCTGCTCGAGTAACTGCCTGTTCTAATAAATCACGCAATCGGACAGTATCCCCTGATCTTGTCTTTAATTTCTTACCATCTTCACCTTGTACCAAACCAAAAGGTACATGTTCTACATGTGCATCAGGAGGAATCCAATTGGCACGCTGAGCGACTTGAAAGACACCCAAGAAATGATCAGCTTGTCCAGCATCAGTGACATAAATAACACTACTCGCTCCATCTCCGTCCGGAGGAGATGAAAAACGATAGCGAATAGCCGCTAAATCAGTAGTCGAATAATTAAACCCTCCGTCACTCTTCTGCACAATTACTGGAAGAGGTTTCCCATCTTTACCTGTCACACCCTGCAAAAACACACATTTAGCACCGTCATCAAGAACCAACAAACCGGAGTCATTTAGATCATCTATTACTCCCTGCAGGTAGGAGTTATAGAATGACTCACCACGTTCAGTAAGATTTATATCAAGCAAGTCATAGATTTTCTGAAATTCTTTGCGGGACTGGTCACAAAGAAGCTTCCATGCTTTAAGTGACAAGGAATTGCCGCTTTGCAATTTCACTACCTCGTCTCGTGAAGCCTTCTGAAAAGCTAAATCATTATCAAATCTTTGCTTAGCCTCCCGATAGAAAGCAACCAAATCACCAAGATCAATTGCATTAACTTTTTCTAATGCGTTAGGGGCAACTTCCTTAAGATGGGTAATTAACATGCCAAATTGTGTTCCCCAATCACCCACATGGTTCAAGCGTAAAACTGAATATCCACGGAATTCAAGTACTCTTGCTATAGAGTCTCCAATAATGGTTGAACGTAAATGTCCTACATGCATTTCCTTAGCGATGTTAGGGCTGGAGAAGTCAATAATTACGGAGGGTATAGGTTTATCAGACTCTTTGCTCTCGACAAATGGAACTCCCAACCTCTTATCTTCTAGTCGATCTATAAATTCAGATATCAAACATTTGGTTCTTAGTCTTATATTAATAAAACCTGGGCCAGCAATGGATGGGGGTTCACATAAATCTAAAAAAGAATCATCTCTCTGCAATTTCTCAACAATAGCGAAAGCTATTTCACGTGGAGGCTTTTTTAAAGGTTTAGCAAGGGAAAGTGCACAATTTGCCTGAAAATCACCAAATTCTTTTTTACTAGCAGTCACCAGCTGAGGGTCTAAGGATAAGCCAACAATGTCTGAGTCTTCTACAACTTCCAAACAAACCCTTTTCAAGGCTATTCGTAACATTTTTTCGATAGAGTTTGAGAGACTTAGCATTAGTAAAAATAAATAATTCTTAGTAGGTGTTTAAATCATCTGCTTAGCTTCAAAGCAAACACATCAATGGTTCTTTTCAAAGCGCATGCTGAAATCTAGCCAAGGGCTTCGAGTAATTGGAGAGCTAGTAGAGATTAAATCCACACCTGTTGATGCATATTTCTTTATAGCCATTGGATCCACTCCAGAAGCTTCAAGGATAATCTTCCCTGATCCTCCTGCCTCAATAGACACTAAAGCTAACTCTCGTAACTTTGGTACAACGATTTCTAAATGGTCTGGCGAAAACTCGTCTAGCAAAACAGCATCAGCACCTACCCTCACGGCTTCTTCAGCCTGATCAAGACTCTCCGCTTCAACAATTACTCGCGATGTCCATGGAGCAGCTGCCCTAACAGCCTTGACTGCCTTTGTAATCCCTCCAGACCATGCAATATGGTTTTCTTTCAACATTGCTGCATCATCTAAGCCAAAACGATGATTAATTCCTCCACCACAACGCACAGCATATTTTTCTAAAAGGCGAATACCAGGAGTCGTCTTTCGAGTATCAACTAATTGAATATTTGTACCAACAAGTTCTCGTACAAGACGAGCAGTTGCAGTAGAAACACCTGATAATCTCATGGAAATATTCAATGCTGTCCTTTCTCCAGCCACAAGTATTCGAGCAGGACCTTCAATCTCCAAGAGTCTTTGACCACTGATAAAACTTTCTCCATCAGCTACTAGTTGACGAATTTGAACCTCATCATCAAGACGCTTAAACAAAAGCTTAATGAAAGGTCCCCCACAGAAAACACCTGGCTGCTTAGCAATCCAATAAGCACCTCCGTAATGTTCTCCTACTGCAACAGCTGTCAAATCGCCACGTCCAAGATCTTCATCTAAAAAATGATCCAGAAGGCGATTTAGGGCAGGATCGATCAAATTCAAAGCAGGCAAATCAAGAAGGTTTAAACAAAGACTATTCAGCTCTATCGCTTGCGACCGATCAAACTAATTTTATTTACCAATACAAAAACGCGAGAAAATTCGCTCAAGAACTGCCTCGGTTAGATCATCACCTGTGATCTCACCTAAGTTTTGAATTGCAAGGCGCAAGTCAATAGTCCAAAAATCCCAAGGAAGTTTTTGATCTATAGCTTCCTGAAGACGCTCCAATGCCTTTACAGCAAGGACCGCTAGATCAAGTTGTCTATCATTTAATGCAACCATAAGATCTGTTGTCTCCTTCGCATTAAAAACCTGTAATAGCGTATTGATTAATTCAGGCTCTCCTTCCCCAGTTAATGCGGAGAAATTAACATGAGGTATCGAATTTATAGCTTTAATGCCTGATAGATCAGATCTCTGAATATCAAGTTTATTTCCTATTAATAACTTAGGAGTTTCAACAGGAATCTTATCAAGAAGCTGTGAGTCTTCAAATATCCAACCACTCTCTAAGTCAAAAATCAACAATACAACATCTGCTCCTTTCAATATTTCGAAACTTCGCTCGATTCCAAGCTTTTCCAGGGAATCACTTGTGGCATGAATACCTGCAGTATCTATAAGTGTAATCGGAATACCACCTAAAACTAACGAGCTCTCTAAAAGGTCTCTAGTCGTTCCTGGCAAATCAGATACGATTGCTCTTTCTCTTCCACTAAGACGATTCAAAAAGGAGCTTTTTCCTACATTAGGACGCCCTACAAGGGCGACTCTCAAGCCCTTCCGAAAAAGAGAAGTTCTATGAGAGTTCTCAATCAATTGAAGAAGGTCTGACTGAACTGACTTAAGTTCATTAACTAACTTTGTGGCATCTAGTGATGGAAGATCCTCCTCAAAGTCAACCCGTGCATCAAGTTCACTTAGCTGGTCAATCAATCTTGATCTTAAAGATGAAATACATTGTTGAATCCCTCCATCAAGACCTGCCATAGCTATTTGCGCAGCCTTACAACTACGTGCATGGATTAGTTCATTAATAGATTCAGCACTACTTAGATCACGCTTACCATTTAGAAGAGCACGTTGACTAAATTCACCTGGTAATGCTCTACGAACATCAGTAAAAGCAAGAACCAACTCCAATACACGCTCCACAATAATTACGCCACCATGGCAGTGAATCTCTACAACATCCTCACCAGTAAAAGTTCTTGGAGCCTTCATTATCAACAGCAACACCTCATCTATTCGCTCCTTAGTAGCAGGATCAATTACATGGCCATAAAGAACGCGATGACTAGCCCATGTCTGAGTTCCAGGAACCACGACCAGAGCTTTTCCTATATCCTCAGCTAAAGGGCCAGAAATCCTAATAATTGCCACGCCACCTTGCCCAGGAGCAACTGCCGTGATCACCGCCGCAATAGTTTTCTGAGTGAGGTCAGCTGAAAACATCAACAAAAAATGCCAGGTTTTTGTACGATCCCCTCAATCCTTTAAAAATCTTCTCCTGAGACCTACTAAAACTAAAATCCATAAGACCCTAAAACAGAAACTGCAGAGATGGATAGATTGGCTCTGGAGACAAGAAGGGTCGGCAAGCCAAAGGGCCAGAGGATTAGCGCTAGGTGTTTTTAGCGGCTGCTTTCCTTTCTTTGGCCTACAAACAATTTTAGGAATAACTCTAGCTAGTCTTTTTCGCGGCAATATCTTTTTAGCTACTCTTGGAACCTGGATAAGCAACCCAATAACTTATTTACCTCTTTATTGGTTGAATTATCGCATAGGTACAATACTTATTGGCAAGCAAGAAAATATGCCAAATATAAGTAATTTAAATCCACAAATAATATTAGATCAAGGCTCCGACTTTCTCATAAGAATTATCTTAGGGTCATCAATGATGGGACTTATAGCAGCAATTTCTACAGGGGCTATTGCTTATAAATTACTAAGAAGTAACACAACACAAGGTATGAAATAAATCTCTAATTAATGCAAATTAATTGCTCAAAGTCAAAGCTGAGGAAAAGTTGCCCAAGATATCAAGCTACTGCGATTTAATGGTCTAAAAGAAGTAGCAATTTCTAGCCCAGTCCTATACGAGCTATATCAAGGACATCAGCCATAGATCTAATCTGATTCATTGTTGAAGATAGTTGCAAAGCACTGTTCAGTTCTACACGTAAATCGATACAAGCAGGTTTGCTATAAGCAGTCTTTACCCTTGCATCACTAACGTTAATTCCGCTATCAGAAAGTCGCATCAATATATCTTTTAGAATTCCCACCCTATCTATCACCTCTATCCGAAGCTGTACTGGGAATCGTTGCCCGTCAGATTTTACATTTGGATTCCATTGAACCGGTAATCTTCTATCACTGGGAATACTAGATACATTGGAACATTCCTGACAATGAATTGTGATTCCATGATTACCTAAAGCAACAGTTCCAACGATCGCTTCTCCAGGCAAGGGGCTACAACAACCACCCAAACGATAATCCAGTCCTTCTACTCCAAGAATAGGAACCCCTTCAGAAATAGAAGACTTTGCAGAAATTAGCTCATTTTGAGCGACTATACGTCTTGCAACGTCAACATTACTTTCGACTTGCTGAGGAACAAGATTCTGCAATCGAATTTCCTCACGCAGACGATTAAGTACCTGGTGGATAGTCAATGCTCCGAAACCAAGAGCAGCTAATAAATCATCTGTAGCTTGTAGATTGCAGCGTTCTGCAACTCTTATCATCGCCTCACTACACAACAATGCATCGAAACCGTTACGACCCAACTCCCTCTCCAAAAGTTCTTTTCCTCGTTGGATAGTTTCGTCACGATGACTTCGCTTATACCACTGTCTTATGCGAGTACGTGCAGTAGGGGTAGCAACAAAATTCAACCAATCAAGGCTTGGGTGAGCTGTCTTACTAGTAAGTATCTGAACAAAATCTCCGTTTTGTAAAGGAGCCGACAATGGACATAAGCGATCGTTAATACGTGTTCCATGGCAATGATTCCCAACTTCTGAATGAATCCGATAAGCAAAATCCACAGCAGTAGAGCCCTTCCTTAGGCCAACAACATCACCCTTGGGAGTAAAAACAAAAACTTCTTCGTCAAAGAGATCTTCTTTAATCGATGCAAGATAGTCATTGTGATCATCACTTCCGCCTTCTTGCTGCCACTCAACTAATTGTCGTAGCCAATTAAACCTTTCTGTATCACCTGGAGCAGCAGGTGACCCTCCCTCTTTATACTTCCAATGGGCAGCAATGCCAAACTCAGCCACTCTATGCATCTCTGGGGTTCGAATCTGCACTTCTATTGGGCGATGTCTTCCAATGACAGCAGTGTGAAGTGACTGATAGCCATTTGGCTTTGGTAAGCCAATGTAATCCTTAAATCGTCCCGGAATAGGTCTAAAAGTATCGTGAACTACGGCTAAAGCTCGATAACATGTCTCTACATTTGGAGTAATAATTCTAAGAGCAGCTACATCAAAAATTTCATGAAATGCCTTTTGTTGGCGTTGCATCTTGGTCCAAATTCCATATAAATGCTTAGGTCGACCACTTACCTCACAACTTTCAAGTCCCATCGAAGAGAGGCGATCACCAAGCAACTTAACTGTTACTTCTAAGCGATCTTCCCGTTCACTCCGCTTAGAAGCAACCTGTTGTTGAATTTCTCGAAAAGCTTCTGGTTCAAGAAGTTTAAATGCTAAATCTTCTAATTCCCATTTCAAGCGACCTATGCCTAAACGATTAGCCAAAGGTGCATAGATTTCTCTAGTCTCTCTTGCAATTCGTTGTTGCTTGTCAGATTGCAATGAGCCAATAGTTCGCATGTTATGCAATCTGTCGGCCAACTTCACAAGGACAACACGAATATCACTTGCCATAGCAAGAAACATTTTGCGAAGGTTCTCCGCTTGAGCCTCAGTTCTATTGGTGAAATGAATGCCTCCTAACTTAGTTACCCCTTCAACCAAGCCACGAACTTCAACTCCAAAAAAACCTTCCAAATGTTCAGGAGTTACATCAGTATCCTCAACAACATCATGCAGAAATCCTGCTGCAATTACACTTGGACTCGCACCTATCTCCCTAAGGAGATCAGCCACTGCCACTGGGTGAACAATATATGGCTCGCCACTAGCACGAAACTGACCTTCATGTAACTGAAAAGCTAAATCAAAAGATGCTGCCAATAATGACTCTGAA
>QCFS01000005.1 GCA_003278365.1 Prochlorococcus sp. AG-363-M17
CGTCTTCACCTTGGCTGAGTCGCAGAGCATCCGCTTTGCGTTCACCACGAAACCCACGCTCTGCAAGTAGTTGCTCTTCCCACCAGCCATAGATGCAATCTGGTTTTAAATCGCCGCGATGGGGATTCCTTAGTCGATCCAACAGTGCGTCACAGTTGCGTTCGGGCCCGACTAGGTCTCCAAGGACAAATAAGGCTGTAACTCCACGAGTCTTTTTTAGATCCCGTTGAATTAGGTCATAGGTCTCGAGATCTCCGCGTAGACCACTTACTAGTGCCCATCTTTCAATCATCGTTCACACACATGACTTGCATCTTCGGCCTGCTCGGCGAATTCAAAGCCATGACTCAGTCGCCATGCGAAGACTTTCGGTAGCCCCGCCTCGACAATCGCTTGACACGTTCGACCAACGTCATAGGCCACCTCTTTTATCTCAACTTCATCAGTTGCATCGTTATGAATTACATAGGTGGCATTTGTACTTCCATGACGTGGCTCGCCCACTGATCCAGCATTGACGATTTTGCGCATCGGCAGGGTTAGTTCTTCACCCTGATCGTTGCCATGGTCGGCGTTTTGTAAACGCACACGAATAGATCCATCTCTCAATTCACGTACATAAGGCTGGTGAGTATGCCCGCAAAACAGAATATCGGCCCCCGCTGTTTCTACTCGCTCGAGAGCTGCAAATGCATCCATGTCCGGAAGAAGATACTCATGCTGACTGTTGGGACTGCCATGCACGAAGAGGAGTCGATCACGACGTAATGATGTTGGGAGGCTGGCCAAAAAACTTTTGTTTTCGTCCGTTAACTGATCATCTGTCCATTGGTGGGCCAGGTGCCCACGTCTTTCTGCTAGCTGAGAAGGGTAGCTGCACTCGCAGGCATTAAGACCATCGATGATATCTTCATCCCAGCAGCCCTGGCAGGTCGCTATACCACGTTTTCGTATCAGCTCAACCACTTCGTTGGGCTGGGGGCCATAGCCCACTAGATCACCAAGACAGGTAATGGTGTCAATCCCTTGCCTATCAATGTCATTCAAGACAGCTTCCGCTGCAGGGAGATTGGCGTGTAGGCAGGAGATAATTGCGTGATTCATGGCGATTAAGTTGAGGGAATAGCTTCTTTTTGTCGATCCCTAAGAGGCATTTGATGCATCTCAAGTACGGCATCGTTTAGTAGACAGAGGTCGATCGTTGATTGAATACGTAAGCCATCAAGATGTTTTCCTTGCACGACAAGCCCAGACAAGCTGGCAGGCCTGCCATTTGGAGCTGAAATTTCTTCAAGTGGAAGGAACTGTGAGCTTTCTTGACTCACGATCCAGTTGAAGAACATAGAGCGCCCATCTGGCAAGTTCATCAAGGCCTTAGCTCGATAGACGTCGCCATATGCTCCGTTCACTAGCTCGAACCACAAGGTATTCAGACTGGGTGGATCCCAGACGCTGGCATTAAGACTGAGGCTGAAAGATTCAAGTTTTTTGAATTCCAATGTGTCTTTGTTTGGTAATTCAGGATCCCGACCAAAGTGGAGATGCCTGTCAGGATGAAGTTGCAAGGTTTCAAGCTGATTTTTGACGCGAGGATCCATACCCATTAGGCCTGCCTGCTGAGGAGACTGGAACTGGGGGAGCTCAATCAATGTGAGCAGGTCACCTTGTTGAGATCTGGAGGCATGATGGGAATCCGATAGATCTATTAGTTCAGGGAATTGATCCTTGAGAAATGCCTTATCGATTCCTGAGTCAGACACCTGCTCTAGTCCCTTAGAGGGATAGCCATCTAGTCGCAAATATCCGCATTTGCCTTGATGGCTTCGCATTGTTTTGAGTATCCAGCTGGTTTTGCCGCAGCCTGGCGAACCCGAGATCAGCCATGTTTGGCTCATTCTTTGGACAATGACAATCGCTCTATAAAAATATCAAAAGATGATAACGATAACCATTTTCATTGTTAAACCCTCGTTTTCTCTTCTTCCATTTCTCTAGTTTGAATAAAGTTTGAATAGAAATTCTTGATTCGCTGAGATCGGTTGCTGTCACTCAAAGGGAACTTTTCATTAGCCAGTAGCTAGGTTCCTGTTGTGCCATGGGATCTCAGCGAAAATGGGTGGTTTCAATAGAGTTTGGATAGACCTTCGATCTCGAGGGTTTTGTTGGTTTCATTGTTGCTCAAGCAAGCCTGATTGAGAAGCGAACGATCAGCACGGGCATGATGGTGTAATGACTGGATATGTTTACCTCATTCGAAACGGCGACCTGCACAAGATTGGTACGACCAAGAACCTTCAGCGGAGAATGAAGCAGCTGAAGCCAGATGAAATCATCTCTACCTTGAAAACCACCGATTTCAAATCCGTAGAGAAGCAACTGCATAGGAAATATAAGGAGGTTCGCCTGCCTCAAAGCGAATACTTTCGACTCTCTGAGCAGCAGTTGGTTGAATGCAAAAAAAGACTGACACTGCCTTTCCCATGGATGAATCTGATTTGGATAGGAAGTGCTATTGCCCTGGCTTCTCTTGTTGGCTTTGCTCTTTATATAAATAAGCCTTGAAAGTAAACCTTAAGTGGAAGAGAGTTTGAATAGACCTTTCATTGACCTAGCCGATCTAGGTAAATTCTATTCGTGAAGCTGATGCCTGACAGCTGACACCCCGAGAAAGAAATGAAACGCGATAAGTCAAGCTAATGGATAAGGCCAGAAAGATTAATCTAAGCTGTAGGCATATTTACCCACGCCTCTTTTATTTTTCCTTTATATTTGAAAAGTTAGTTTCAACCGCCCAACTACTCTCATGACTTCTGACGCAGAAAAATTCAATGGCTGGGCTGCAATGATTGGTTTCGTAGCAGCACTTGGTTCTTACGCAACAACTGGACAGATTATTCCAGGTCTTTTCTAAATGGAATTCAATCCATACCAGCCTTATTTGCAACGTCTTAAAAAACTTCTTGCTAGATAAAGCTGAAGGAAACATCGAAAAATTGATCCTTGTCCCTCTTGGCAAGGGTCTTTTTTTTTGAGTTTTCACTAAGAACAGCACATATCTCCGCAGACCTCTTCAATTAAGTCGTGTCGTAGGCATCGTTGTAGTTGTCGAGCTCCTAAATCTGTCCAGTTGAGGTTGTTCTTGCTGCATGACGCAATGTTTGTTTGAGCGCCTCGTTCCATTGTCCTGGCATGAATTGATGGGCATATCCATGCCCAGGTAGTAACCAGTGAACTTCTAGATCGAGAAGCCTTTCTACTGATTTCAATTGCTCGGTCCAATTCCACCAGCAATAATTTTTTGACGCAACTATTACTGACTTTTTGGGATCCCACCAAAGGTGATCTCCACTAAACAAAATTTGTTGTTGATCACCAAGTACAGCGACCATTGATCCTTTTGTATGCCCAGGCGTTGGAATTAACTTAAGGCTCTTTCGAAGAGCGAGAGCACCAAGTCCTATGACTTGCTTTTCTGCTTCAGGCGCTGAATCTGCATCATCTTGGTGAATCCACCTTTCACAGTTAAAAGCTTTGGTCCAATTTGCGTGATCTGCTACATCATCTCGATGAGTTAGAACTATTTGGTTAATACCACCCATCTTTTTGATTTGTTTGGCAAGTGGAGCACTCCAGCGAGGGGAGTCGATAAGAACGTTGCCTTCTGCACCATGAATTAGCCAACTGCTGGCGCCAAAACTACGTTTTGAACTCCAACCGCAGTAATAGACATCTCCTGCAGGATGTTTGGTAACCAGTATTGGAAAAACATCAGCAGGTAAGTTTGCAGTCAAGTTTTTTGGAGCACCGATTGCTGCGACAGGACAATCGATCAGGGCCAAAAGAGCCTTCCCAACTTCTTGTTGTCCATTTGGCTGAGTGTGAACGTAAGAACTGCTCCCAGTTGGTGCAAAGTGTTCCGGGGCTATGTGCCAGCAACTACCACAATCAATGCAGCTTGAGTCCACAAAAAATGGACCAGGTGAATTATTTTTGAGACGATCTTTTATTCGAGCCATAGCAATTTAATTATCTACTCAATGCATAGTGAATGGGTTAGTGAGTCATATATCCGCAGATTTATTTAAATAGTGTTAATTACTTCTTGATGAGAATACTTTTATTGGTGACTTTAGATGAGTCACGCCAATTACTTCAATGCCATTCCTGTCCACTTATGCAATTGAACTAATCCGTTATTCAGCCAGATCTACTGTTAATCAAGAAAGGCAGGCGCTCGAAAAACTTTTAGATAGAGAAGAGATTGAGCTGTTTGGTTTTCCGTGTTAGAGACTCAATGAAGTAACGATTGATTCAAGGTTCAATAAGACCATCTTTCACTTCAACAATTTCATAGTAAGGATGGTCTTCGTAGTCAGCATCTGAGCAGCACATATCTCCGCAGACCTCCTCAATTAAGTCATAGGCATCGTCGTAGTTGTCGAAATCCTGAGAGGTGATCTCGTCTTCTTCTCCATCGTGTCTGGTGATGCGATATGTCATTCCTTTCTTTTCTTAGACCTCCCAGTCGACACCATCGTCATCTTCGTCGTACTCATAATTCAGTAGAGATTTCTCACCCTTTTCTTTTTTCTCTTCTGAATTGGTAGGAGGTATTTCTTCGTCCATTTTCACCATTTCTCTATTTTGAATAAAGTTTGAATAGAAATTCATTATTCGCTGAGATCGGTTGCTATCAACTAAAGGGAACTTTTCATTGGCCAGTAGTTGATCTCCTTTTGTGCCATGGATTCTCAGCGATATTGCGATGTGTGGTTGGAACCTGCTCAGGAAGGTCCCTTGTCTTGTTTCCATTATCGCTGAGCTTATGGTCATTAGCTTTGAGAAATGCTTTTGTCAGGGGAGCCTGAAGAGATGCTCGTTGGCAAGGAAATGTTCTGCAAAATCTGTCAATCTGACTTGAATTGCACTTTTTTGATGGCATTGGAAACCACTGTCGTAACCTTCAAGCTAAATAAAACTTTTGCTGAGTGGGCAGCTATTTTTGACAGTGATGAAGCCAATAAAAGGCATGCAGAGCATGGCATAAAGCCTTTATATAGAGGAGTTAACAAAGCAGACCCTCAGAAGGTGATTGTGATTCATCAGCATCAGGAAGGGGATTTAGATAAGTTCCTTGCAGCTAATGGCGATTGGATAGCTACTCATGATGTTGATATGACCAGCTTTGATCAGTCAGTTTGGACTGCTGATTAGTTACTTAGCTAATAAAGATAAAAAGAGGTGTTTTTACTCTTGGGGTGTTGTTGTTAGTTGGCTAGAAATGAAATAGGAGTCTGAGCTCGTTGGTGAAAAAATAAGAGCTGGACTCAAAGGGGGACATCGAAATACGTCCCCCTTCTTCATGTCTAAACATGTCCTTACGTCACCCCTTGTTTCATCGAACGATTTTGGCTCTTCTTTTAGATATCCAAGAGTCAGGGTATGAACCCCCAACACTGGAGAATCGAAAAGCTTTCCAGGATGAATTAATCCAAGAACTTGAAGAAGGGATTTTGCCGATTATTGAAAAAAGCTGCTACCAAAATCCCTCAGTCACAAGAAATGATCAAGAATCAAATTGTCCTAAGTGTTGAAGGACTCCTTCCCTGACCAAATAGAAAACAGCAAAATGTGTGGATAGTGTGTGAATGGATTTCTGAAATTCCTTTTGATCCATTCTCACCACTCAAATGCACTTGTTCATTAGCCAGTAGTTGATTTCAGTTATATCAAGTGATTTGGGCGAAAAAGGGCGGTTTGAATAAAGTTTGAATAGAAATTTCTGATTCGCTGAGATCGCTTGCTATCAAATTAAGGGAACTTTTCATTGGTAAATAAGGAAGGTTTTTAGACGAATCCCATCACTTTGATTTGAGTTCCAGCAGCGCTTAATTTCATCCACCTTTTTTTATCCTCATCAGTAAAGGTCTCTACCCTTCTTGCATACACGGCATCTGCATTTAAGTCTTCGATCATTTCATAACCAAAGAAGTCCAATAACTCTTCCTGACTGTTAAAGCAGCGATCACTCCACTCATAATTTTTATTCCCCTTCGCATTTTCATACTCATAGCACTCATAGAAATAATCAGTCCTATACCGCTCTACTAACGCAAACTCCTTTTGCTCTTCTTCTGGGAGTTTGTCGTACACGCTCCAACCAATTATTAAGACTGGCATTACTTGTTCAGTTGAGAGCGAAGGATTAACTGACGCTTGAGTTTCACATTCTCGCCTTTTAGTTCTTCCATCTCCTTCTGATACGTGTCGATCAAATCCAGAGTCCACTTCCAGTTTTTCTCTTTGCAGTGTGCTCTTGCTGCGTCCCAATCCATAGTCAAAACCTCAGTATC
Organism: Prochlorococcus sp. AG-363-M17; assembly: GCA_003278365.1. Lineage (GTDB taxonomy): Bacteria > Cyanobacteriota > Cyanobacteriia > PCC-6307 > Cyanobiaceae > AG-363-P08. The sequence goes on from QCFS01000005.1 coordinate 6,354, forward strand.
AATTGAGTCCTCTTGTCTTTTGTAGCAGGGTCTCATTTACTCCTGATCATTCATTAAATAAAGCACTTCTAGATCTTGCCTGGAGTCGGCAACCTTCTTCCTTAAAAAGGTCAAGGCATCTCCATCCATTTGCGATTCAGCGATTATCGCTTCTGACTGGTAGATAGCATGCTCCAAGTTCTTGATTTTGAGCTGTCTAATCTCCTTATCTTTCTTGCATTGCTCAAAGGTGTAGGCATCAATCATCTGCTGTTTCGGTCATTGGTGAAGACCCTTGTAATCACGATATTCATTACCACAAAGAAAATCACCAATCCAATGGTGGGAGCAAATATGAACAGCGCATCGGAATAGTTCATTGCTTTATGCCTGGCAGGTCTGGTGGTTGGTTTTTCTTCAGTAGTTTGTATTCAGCATGAAGAGCGCCTAGTCGCCATGCCTCTTTCATGGTTGTTGCTCCTTCATCCAGCAATTTGAGGTCATCAATAGAGACAGTCCCTTTGAGTTGCTTGAACTCTTCCCTCCACTCTGCTCCATCTGATTCTTTCCAATCAACAGTCATACCCTTGCACCCTCACTCATCCGATATTCATAAAGCTTTTGATGGTATTGAGCAATATTTGTGGCTATCAACCTCTCTCTCAAAATAATGACGAGGTTTATGCGAAACCCTTCCCTTTGGGATTTGTTTTGCTGCCGGCGGTAAGGAAGTGCGTTTTATCGCTACCAACGTCATAAAGGGTGTAATTCAAGCCAGCTCCAATTCCAATCACGCTTCGCTTGGGAACTTCCTGTTGTTGTTCACGTTTGCCGTTCAGATCCTTTACTTGTGAGTTGATTCCTCCTCCTGTCAGCTCAAATATGTGTGTAAGAAGCTAGAAATGCCAATCGATATGGAATTGATATGAATTCGTATAAAAAGAATTATCTGCTTCTTCATGTTCGTAGGCCAGATTGGCAGAGAAGCGATTGTCGCTATAAAACTCAATCCCAAGTGCTGTATTCCAAAAATCCCGAGCGGCTTGCTCAATTGTTAATCGATAGTTTTGAGAATCGCCAACGTAGTTCATGTCAACATTTGAATCATCTGTGAAATCATGGCCATATTCCACTTTCCCGAAAGGCCTTAATTTAAAATTCTTAAAGGGGATTTCATAACCAAGATCAAGGCCAAAAGAAATCATCTTTCGATTGAGTCTTTGCTCTTTGAATTTCAATGCAAGGTTACTTCCAGATTCAGAAAATTCTTCGAATTGAATATGCGCGGCTTCTGCTCTTCCATATGGTGTGATTTGAAAATCACCTTTAGAAAAGGGTTCTCCAAGCAGCGCAATAGACCCGAAGATCATGTTTACGTCCCGATTCCCTTTATGTGTTATTGAGTTATCTATTCTTCTTGTATTCATTTTCATTTGTCCTACACCAATCTGAGCTTCTATAGGAAGGAAATCTTCAGGTTGATCAGCTGAATAAATTGAAAGGCTGTAGTTGTCTGATTCAAGTCGACTGCCTGCACTCCCAACATCAACAGCATCATGGCCAAACGTAAAAGCGATTCCGAACAAACCATTCTCTTTGTATGGTTTATCGATCCCTAAGGTGAAAGCTGTACTTTCTGAATCCTGATTAGCAGAAACTGATGCACCATCCGAATTGCCAATAGTCAACTTTCCATTAGTCCACATCGACCATTTACCTATCAAGTTACCTCCTTTTGGATTGAGATTGATTGCTCCCGTTTTATTACGAACTTCTGCTATAGCAATATCTAAAGAGTCTTCTTGCAAGTTGTAAGCAACCTCATCAGTTTGATCCACAAGCCTTTCATTTGACCAATTTGTCTTTGCCCAGTTAGTTAGGTCTTCAACGCCAAGATCTTTCAAGCCCTTTGAAGTTCCATTCAGAGCTTTTTCAATTAATGGATTCGAAAAGGAAACCTTGATTCCTTGATGCGATTTTTCGTCTGAAGCCTGATTTCTTCTGATCCAGTCAAAACGTCTATTTACTGCATAGAGACTTGAGTTGCTGAAACGAATTGCTGCATTAGTCCAGGCTTCTGCAAGCCCCACAACATCTGCTTTTAGCGTTGGGTCTGAATGTGGATCTAAGGGGATATGATTATTAATTACACCATTCGAAGTCGATGAAGATTGATCTGTAAATGTAAAAGAAAAAGATAAATAATAGGTAGTAATTTCTCCTGAGGAAGGAGCCTCATCTTGATCTTGGATTTCTTCTACTCCTCCTCCTAATTGAGATGTATATGTTGTAGCTTCTGAAGTTATTTCAGTGCTTTCAAATGAATAGGTAGCGGGTGGATCCACCTCAATTGTATAGGTTCCATTAGATGCAGAGTCGGCCTTAAATATAAAGCTATAAGACCCATCTGATCCAGTTTTTTGTGTGTTTTCACCACCACTACTGTCTAGCCAATCATTGCTAACAAGCTCACCATTATATAAAAGCTTTACTGTCGCACCTGATACGGGCGCACGAGTATTTGAATCATAAATTATCCCTGCAGGGTCAATCAGTAAACCATCCATCTCCTGGTAATCTTCGCAGGCCGTACTAATAACAATATTTCTTATCCAGCGTCCTGTTTGATAAGACCCACTACTCTTTGTTAGAACACTTTTAGCAATCCTAGAATCACCTGAAGGTTTTACAAACTCGACTTTATAGGTGCCAGACTCAGTAGGAAAATATTGATATCTTCCAGTTCCATCTGTCTGTACAGTGGTGATATAAGTATTTCCTAAATATATTTTCACTTCTGCACTTGCTACACCCAGACCTCCACGATTTACTGTTGTTTTTCCAGAGATTCTTCCACAAGCTGATGCCTCGACTGTGGTAAATGAATATGTATCTTTAGAACTAATACCAGTAAATGAGTTCGGTGATGTTGCTGTATCAACAATCGCTCCAGAATCTATTTCTAAATAGTATTTTGTATCAGCTTCTACAATCGCCTCTCCATCACTATTGACTAGATTGATTGTTAGCTCATCATATGAGACAGAGATATCTGTATTGTTAGAAACATCAAAGGCTTGAATTAAGCTGTCGTCAGAATATTTCTTTAGTTTAATTTCACCAGTTCCAAATGCTATCTCTTCAGTAAACAGAATTATTAATTTTGGATTGGCAATTTCCAATTTCTCGGATCCATTTTCTGGAGAGTATGCTTTTACTTCTGGTGCTGTACTATCAACTGTTCTTGTTGAAAAATTCAACATTGCTTGATCAGTAATACCTTTATAACTGTTTCCAGAGGTTGATGTAATCACATTATTTTTTATGTATATCCAGTAATCCTTATTGGCTTGGAGCGCATTACTTAAGTCAACCTCTACAGATCTTCGATCAGCGCTAAATATAACTTTATTAGAGTTTATTTTGTATCTTTTGACATCTTTCCACTTATTTGCTTCTCTCAAGGCAATATAACCTTTATTTGCTTTAACATCTCTATCAAAATTCAAAGTTAACTTGGCTGTTGTAAGAACCCCAAACTGTCCATCTGATGGGGTTGAAGATGACAATACTGGCCCTGCTGCGCAACCGTTGCTCCCCCAGCAAGGGTGCTTATTGGCTGATAAATTTGGCGCAAATAATCTTGGAGGTTGCTTCCTTTTTTGCACATTCCAGCTCGTCAAATCTTGGTTAAATGCAGGTGCATTTTGGAATGTTCTTTTAAAGCCAGTTGCTGAAGATGTATCCCAGCTAGTGATGTCTTGATTAAAAGCCTTTGCGCCTCGAAAAGTTTGATTAAAGCTTCTTGTATTCGCAGTAGACCATCCAGAAATGTTTCCATTAAACGCCTTTGCGCCTTTAAACATAGAATTCATATTTGTAACTTCTCCTACATCCCAGCTGTTTAGATTTTGGTTAAATTTATTAGCTCTATGAAACATTCTAGATGTATTAGTTACCTTGCTCATATCCCAATCATTTATATCTTGATTAAATCTGACCGCTCTTTCAAACATTCTTTGCATATTCGTTACGTTTGACACGTTCCAATCTCCTATGTCTTGGTTAAACCTATGGGCTGCTCTAAACATAGAATGCATATTTGTCGCTTTCGCAGTATTCCAATACCCTATATCTGCATTGAACCTTTTTTTGTTATTAAATAAACTTGAAAAGTCTGTTATGTTTCCTGTGTAAATGTTTCTTGAGGAATCACCAAAAGTATAATTAATGCCATCTTTAGTGATAGTATAATCAGTGGAATTGTTGGCAGCAGCTGCAATTGCATCGACTAATATTTGCCTATTAACTATTAGTTTTCCGTTGCAATCACCTGAACTTCCGACTACAGCATTGGAAAGACTTGTGACTTCTGTATTGCATGGACTTGCGAGAGCCTTGCTTGGTGCAAAAATTGATAGCAAAAAACAAGATCTAATCAAATATTTGCGAAGAAATACTCCATTGGCTCTATCTAAAATTCCTTGATTCTTTATTCCTTTTATTACTAACATAAAGGCAAATGTGCTTCTTTTGTGAAACACACCTAAGCTCCTTCCCTTCAATTTAAATGCTTGGCCTTTATACCCTATTTTCTGACCTTGCAGAATATAGAAACAGACGCTTTGTTAATTGCATTAACTCGGCACCCTTCCTTACGGCCGATCAGGCTCCGCCATTTCTATTTAATCTTTGATTGCAACAACTTCATAGTGAGGACGGTCTTTGTAGTCAGCATCTGAGAAGCACATTTCTCCGTAGATCTCCTCGAGTAAGTCATAGGTATCGTCGTAGTTATCGAAGCTCTGAGAGGTAAGGTTTTCCTCTTTCCCAACGTGTCTGGTGATGAGATACCTTATCCCCTCGTTCTCTTGGATCTCCCAGTTGATGCCATCGTCATCTTCGTCGTATTTAGAATTCAGTAGAGAGTTCTCCTCCTTTTCTTTATTCTCTTCTTTATTGCTGAGTGGCTTTTCTTATTCCATTTTTCCTGTTTCCCTAGTATGGATAAAGTTTTGATGGAAATTCCTGATTTGCTGAGATCGTTTGTTATCAGCTAAAGGGAAGTTTTCATTAGCCAGTAACTAGGTTCCTGTTGTGCCATGGACTCTCAGCGAAAATGGGTGGTTTGAATAGAGTTTGGATAGGTAATTGATCTCTAGGCTTTCTAGTTCTTTTTATTCTGGCGTTTTTCAATATAGAGGTGAATCGCACTTTTCATGCTATTCCTAACTTCATTGCTGCTTTAACCCTTCTGACTATTGCATCATCAATATCGTTGTCGGTTTGAAGGGCTAACCATTCCAAAGCAGAAATGATCCAAGCCTTCATTTGTTTCTTGAACAGCTTTTTAAGTGTCAAGAACAACATGGGCTTGAGTAATAAAAAAAGGAATCCTGTAATGCCAGTCATTCTTTTAATCTCATTAACTAAGAAGCTAGCTGCTTTATTCCCTAAATATCTATTAGTTCTAGGTAATTAGTAATGCAAGTTTGAATAAAGTTTGAATAGAGATTCTTGATTCGCTGAGATCGGTTGCTATCACCTAAAGGGAACTACTCATTAGCCAGTAGTTGATTTCAGTGATGTCAATGGGTTTGGGCGAAAATGGATAGTTTGAATGAAACCTTATAGTGACTTCTTTTCCTTTACTGTATCCAACCTGTTTTTGAAGGGAATAAGAATACAGATCGCATCTCACCGAAATCATTCACCCATCCTCAATAGATCTCCTCTAGTTGAGAGTTCTACTGATAGCAAAGAATTTGGCTGAAGTATTTTCAGTGCAAGATCTAATTATTGAGATCTTTTTGAAATGGCTCTGTTGGGATTGCCCAAACTTCGTCATTAATATTTTGTCCTAACCATTCCTTGTATTCATGGAAAATGCAACGTCGATCAGAAGGTTCTTCTAATGCTTCCATTCTTAATACAGCATTCTTAACAGCTATCTTCAAGATTTTTTTTAGTTGTGTGTCAGCATCCATTAATGCATGAACTTATCTTCTATTAGATACATAGTCAGGGATTTCAATTTTGGAATGGGGATAAATACTAGTTATGTGCAAATAAATACTCTTTTGCTTGCCTTCCATATAGGAACAGGTTTCTTAGACTGGCCAGGAAAAGCTTTGTGGAATGATAAGAGTTAAGGGAGTGGAGCGATCTAAGCATTAAGCATCGGAATAAAGATTTCCTCTAGAAGAGTATGCCTTAGACCAGCAATCATGCCTGCAACACCAGCTCTTTAATCTCTAATTAATTTATACAGAATCCCTGCTTAAGCAGCATTGGATTCATGGTCTTCATTGGCAACCCCTTGTATTAGTTCAAAGCAACTCGTTTTGATGATGCTTGGGTGGCCTTCCAATGCCTTTTCAGGCATTGAAGTTCTTTGATTCACTGGTTGGCGGCCTGGATTTTTTCTGCATTATTCATGGAGAGGAAGCAAATTAACGCTCTGAGCCATTTAGACGTCTATTCTTTACGATTACAAGCTGCGTAATCAAATTCATGCCAATTGACACTTATGCGGCTAGTAAATCATCTGGCTTTATATCTTGCATTAGAGGGATTAAGGCTTCCTCTAACTCGCTTTCATTTTTAAAACCCAAAACTTCTAAAGCTTCTGTACCCATTGAAGAATCCTCAGTCTTTTCTATTGAAACGGACATTATGTAAATGATTTTGACTTAAGATAAAGACCTTCCTTGAAATGTCTGTGTTAGATATTGATTTGCGAATTATTGCTAGTGCAGTGATTTGGTTAGACACTCCTTAAAACTTTAAAAAGCTCGAACAAGGTTCCAGCAGGATTTATTGATTTTTTTCTAATCCATTGGTATCAATAGTTTTTAACTGTTCGTCAGCCAGTAGCTTGGCTCCTGTCGTGCCATGGGATCTCAGCGATATTGCGATATGTGGATGGTGGTGAGGACTAGGCAATAAAAAAGGCCCTTGCGAAATGCACCGGACCTGGGTGATGGGGACTTTATTTCTAAGGGAGATTTAACTCAAAATCAACCCCCACTAGTAGTGTGTTTTCTTATGGTTTGTATAAGACACACTATAAATAGTGTGTTTCTACCGATGACAAATCCCTTGACAGTGACTAGTGTCATTTCAACGGCCGGGTGATGGGGATCAAACGGTCTTAATAAAAAGAGCCTCTTGTCTGCACGGGGGGCTTTTTTTTTTTGAGGAGGATGGCTAGTTATTTGATTTTCAAGGTTTCAAAATGGTTAAAAGTTCGAACAGGAACAGAGTTTAGTGATTTCCTCTAATCCCTTGGCATCAATGGGATATGACTTTTTGTTAGCCAGTAGTTGATTTCCTGTTGTGTGATGGGGGATCTCAGCGATAACGGGTGGCTTGAATGAAGTTTGGATCGAAATTCTTGATTCGCTGAGATTGGTTGATATCACTCAACGGGAAGTTTTCATTAGCCAATACGAGAAACTCTTTTTACGTCTTTGCGTATAAAATAAACAAAATTTTCTTGCAGGGTTATGGCAAAAACAATTGCAGTATTAGGAGACAAAGTAACTCTAAGGCTAACTTCTACTGATACGAATGCTAAATATAGTGTCTTGGAATTTGAGACCCCTGAAGGAGTAGGTCAACCACCTCATTCTCATAAGTGGGATGAGACTTACGTTGTGCTTGAAGGTGAATTAGACCTTAATTTAAATGGCGTTAGTACAATTATTTCGGCTGGGAATTCAATTGATGTCTCTGCTGGAACAATTCATGCTCCAATATCTAAAAAGAAGATCACTAGGTATGTAATGGTTGCACAACCAGGAGGAGTTGAATCAGTATTTACAAGTTTAGAAGCAAATTCAAGTTCTCTTCACGATATGCAGAGAGTAGTTGAAATAGTTAGCAAAGAAGGAGTTGATATTGCGATGTGAGGTGATCAATGACAAATATTCTTTTGCATTGATCTATAGAGAAATAAATCAGGATATATATATAAAGAAAAATCTGAATATGAACAATTAGGGTTTAATTTTAATTAAAAGGAGGAGTGCCTATGGTTTTCTTAGGTTTCCCAGTCGACACCATCATCATCTTCGTCGTATTCATAATTGAGTAGAGAGTTCTCATCCTTTTCTTTCTTCTCTTCTTTATTGATAAGAGGCTTGTCTTCTTCCATTTTTACCATTTCTCTAGTTTGGATAGGAATTTCTGATTTACTAAGATCGGTTGCTATCACTAAACGGGAGGGTTTCCTTGGCCAGAAGGAGATGTGATTCATATCAAGCGATTTATGTGAATTGCTGGTGTGAACAGAAGCTGCTTCTCAAGGTTCACTCTTGTTTCCATTCTCAGTCAGTTGATCAATAGTTGCCTTCTCTCCAATGAACTGATTTAGATCCTCTGGTGGTAGCCAACTTCTATTAGCCCCATTTTTAAAGGCAAAGCGTAGGAATTCCGCTGCGTATTGGACCCGGAGTCGTCGGCTTGCTGAGCCAGGCTCTCCTCCATGACGCTCAACAAGGGTTTTTAAAACCGAGTAGCCATTTGATACAGAACTTTCGCCAGTAAGGATAAGTAATGTGCGGGCAATAGGAGTTCGGTAGTTTCGGTTCCACACTCGTGACCCTTTCTTTCCATTACTTGTTTTATGTGATTTGAATTTGCTAGCTAGTTGTTCCCAGTTGAGTGCACCAATGAATCCAGATTCGTTCTTTTGTTTTACTAGCTCATACGCTTCGGCTAAACCCTTTCCTTGAGATTTCATTATTAGTGAAATGTCTGTGGAGATTTGCAATATCCATCCTGCACTTGTTCCGACCCATGGAACAAAATCTGGATCGCTCTTGGCTTTTGGGCCAAGAACAATGCTGGTTCGGTTGCCATCCTCAAAACGAACTGTCAGCTGAACCTTTTGAACAAGACCTTTTCCTATGCCGCGGACCATCCATCCCTCGCCACATTCCTGTCGAATCTTCTCGCGCAGGGAGGAAATCCATTTCGAAGGCTTATTGGGCATTATGTTTTTGCATAGACAGGGGAAGTGGTATGTCTAGCATCACCCATCCAACCTTTCTGCATAGTCTCTTAAAATCTCGGCCATTTTGTGTGGTGGTATTTCCTGCTGATATTCCTTGCATAAATCAAAAAACTTGCCTAGAAACTCTCTCATAGGATTTGGTCTCTTTTCTTTAGTCATTTAGAGCCGAAAAAGTGTGAATATTCTGTAAATGAAGCTAGCTCAATAAGGGTTCATGGTCTTGTTTCTATTCTCCCTCAGTTGAGGTCCTTCCAAAATGTGGCTCAAGGGCTCCTAAGGGAGAAGCTGGCTATTGCGTTGATTGTTAATGCAAACATTAGAGAGTTTTCGTTTTAGTAAATGCCGTGCTTAAGTTCTCCAAGATCTCATGATTCGAACTTGACCTGAGTGCATCAATTAGTCCACCACGTAAAAGAACCCTAGGAGCTTGTTCAAAAGAGTAATTGAGACCTAGGTAAAACAATAAATCTGTCTCTAAAGAATTAATCCATTGCTCAGTGATTGATTTGTCAAGTTTGGCATTACATAAAAAATCTCTAAACTTCTTCTCAGTAACTCTGATCATTCCCTGATCTACTGACTCTAATGGACAGCCGTGAGCTGCTGCAAAGCCACCCACAGAGTAGATGGAACAGAATTTCTCGCAACAAAAATTGGCATTCTTAGAGATTAGTTTATATATAGGATTGCTTTGCCCTAATGCTCCTAGTGATTCATGGGCAAATTCAAAAGATTTGATAAATGAAATGTCATGGTTATCAAGGAATCTTTTGTCTACAATGCAAACTCCTATTGATGTACCCATATTAACTATTATTGTTTTTTCATAATCATTGTCGCCACATCTAGCCGTTAAAAATGCTTGTATAAACATATCATTAACTATTTGAATCCCTTTACTTCTTGCTTCTTCTAACCTGATTTTTATGTTGAGTGGTGGACAATATACTTCCGGCTCGTATTCATGAACCTCACCGGGAATGCCAAAAATTATCTTCGTATATTTTTCAGAAATCTTTTCTTTATTGAAGCTGCAAATCCAACCATTAATGTCTAATGCATTGCTTGATAACCTCTGTATTAATGTTGATTCACCTGAACCTATTGAGTAGTTGAAAATATCAATATGTGTACCACCTATGTCAACTAATAATATTTTCTCTTTAGTTAGAAGTTTGGTTTGATTTTGCATTACTAGAAGCCTTTAATGATTTCATGGTAATTAGGGTCCTTGTAGGTAGCATTCGAGCAGCACGTATCTCCGTAGATCTCCTCTGCTAAGTCATAGGCATCGTAGTAGTTGCGGAACTCCTGAGAAGTGTTGTCGTCGTCTTCTCTATCGTGTCTGGCGATGAGATATTTCATTCCTAAGTTCTCTTAGGTCTCCAAGTCGATATCATTGTCATCCTCGCCATATTCATAATTCAGCAGAGAGCTTTTATCCTTTTCTTTTGTCTCTTCTTCCATTTTTCAGCATTTCTCTAGCTTGGATGGAAATTCCTGATTCGCTGAGATCGGTTGAAATTTTTCAAAATCATTGGCCAGTAGTTAATTTCAGTTTTACCAGGGGTTTTGGGTGTGAATGGGCGGTTTGGGTCACCCCTAAATCTCTGAGTTTTTGCATGTTCCCATTCTCCCTAAATTGAATAACACTAAGCAACTTTTTCTTCTTCTTCAGTAATCACTTCAACCAGTTCTGCACTGAATGCAGAAAGTGCAGTGTCCACATCTTCTTTAACTGTCGATTCAAATGATGCTGTTTCCACTAGCGGCACTAAATTTAATTCCTGATCATCGAATCCATTTGAGTCGGGTGGACTTGCCTCATTGGGTGCAGAAGCGAAGGAATACTTTGTGAGAACCCCTATTAGGCTCTTTAGAGAGACGTAAAACATCTTGCAAACATCAAACAAGTTCTTGAGCTCTTCTTTAATGAACTTCTGGGAATCTTCTTTAACAAAGTAAGTTGTGATCGTCCATCCAGTTATGCAAAGAAGAAATAGAGAGAAAGATACAATAATAACAGTGGCCATTACTAGGTAGACATGGTCTCTTATATATATCTATTCTTTTTAGATATTGCAAGGAAGAGGTCGTACCTACGATAGTCATCATCATAATTTTTTTTATTACCACCATTTTTCAAGTTTGATTGAAAATCCTGATATTGCCGAGAATGCTTGCTATTACTCAAAGGAAAGCTTCCATTGGCTAATTAAAAGAGATATCAGTCTGGGCGGACCCGCTGGGGAGTCTTGCGTAATCTCAATGAAAGATCAAAGGGAGCCGGTGTACAGATTTCCAGTCCTTCCAAGGTTTTATAGCACCTTTCGATTCCCCATTCTCGCATTACTATTATTGCTTGATCAACTTTTTTGGGAGAAATCATACGTGCTCGATCCATTTTTATAAGAGTAACTAAACTTTAGTTTGATGCTTAATTGGAGTTTAGCAATGAGTAATTTTCAGTAGCCATTAATCTAGTTTGAATGGAGCTTGTACCGTAGTTTTCAAGACTTTTCATCGTCTTTAGACATCTCGTCAAAGAATCATTTGAAGTCAAAGTCACCTAAGCCTTCTGCTCCAGCGAGACTGGCAATCGCATCAGCAATTTTCAGAGAGTCTCTTCATGTCTCTTTTGCTTTTCGATCTTTGTTATCAGACATTGGCACAAAAGCTAAGAACTAGCTTTTGTGCCAATGTCTAGGCCAGGGTTGATCAAAGATTCGAATTCAAGAAGTACTGCAAGTTGGACTCGAAGGCCTTTGTCCTTTTAAGCAAAGGATCGCTAGGAAAATATTTTGAGTTTTGAAATTCTTAGTTCACTAGAGCAACCCAAGAGAATGCTGAGCCTATTCCTATCCAGACTCCAGCAGTTAAGAGTCGTCCATTGGTCCCTAGCCAATTAATGCTTCTTTGAGACACTGCGGCCACTAGTAAGAGTAAAGCCATTTGGGAAAGGAGAAGACCTGAAAAATAACCTATGAGAGGAGTTGGTTCAGCTCCAACAATTGTGCTTCCAAGCAAGTAGCCGTGTAAAGCAAACATTGGTAAGAGACATTTTGGACTCAAACGATTCAGAATAATTAAGCCTTCTATTGCCAAAGATAAAGAGACAAGTGCTTCTGCCCAGGGAGCTAGTAAATCAGGCAAGGGCTGCAATTGTACTAATGCACTTCCTGCTAAACCAACAGCCAAAAGAGGAAAAATCCATTTTTTGGCTCTTTTTTGTCCTACAAGGGCGATGCCTAGCATAAAAAGAAGATGATCAGGACCAAGCAATGGATGCCCGATGCCGCTAAGGAGAGCTTGCCAGCCTGACAGTTCAGAACTCTCGCCCATTCCAAAGGGATGATGAGCCAAGGCTGGAGCAGTTGAAAAAAGTGAGTAAAGAAATAATGGAACTAAAACTGCAAGAAAATGCTTACGTTCCAAGTAGGGAAACGTCATAGGTCGATCTTCGTCGAATTGTTAGACAAGGCGGGCTTTCTGACTGATATCGATTAATGACGATACTTTACAGCTGCGGGACAGCAGCGGATTTTCACCGCTTTTCCCCGTTACCTCCAATGGCTGATCTCCATTGGAACCTCCTAACTAATTTACGCAGAAACCGCGAGAATATGTTCTTTGTAAGCAGGTTTATATCTTTGAGAGCGATTTTCACTTAATTGAAGTGAACAGGAGTTTGGGCAAATCTCGATGGAGCGCTGATATCGGTTGACATCATTATTCAAAGGGAAGTTTTTATTGGCCAATAGTTAATTTCAGTTCTACCTGGGGTTCTAGGCGGAGCTGGGCGGTTTGGGTGAAGTTTGAGATCATCCTTTATTTCGGATTTTTGCTTAATTTATTAGTCACCAAAACGATAGTGTTTCGCACTGTCTTATGCACTTCCCACCTATAAGACATGTTGTAGGAAATACAACTAGATCACCGACTCCAAACCTGAGAGGCGCGCCTTCATCGGGCGTAATAGTGACATCGCAGTAGTAAGCAAGTTTCCTGGTCTCTATATGTCCAAGGGAATGATCTGGGTTCACAAGCCCAAATTGGCCATTGCTTGATCTCTAGCTCTTTTACTGATAGTGGCGAGACTGACTTTGAGCACCAATGGAAGAACTAACCAAAAGATTGGAAGAGCTTTAGAAGAGTCCAGTATTTAGAAGCAATACTGCTTTCCAAGTAAAAAAAAGCAAATAATTACGCTTGTCATAGCCTCTTTGTAGTTGAAGCAATCTATTGGAGCATTTTTGAGTTAATTGGCCTTTATGATTATGTATCAATCTCTTTGGAAAATGAATTTTTCTGGACCTGATGCAATCGATAGGGCAATTGATGCAGGTATAGATCTTGATGGCAGTCCAATCCCTCTGGAGATGCTCAATCTTTATAGAGAAGTTATGGATAAAGAAGGTGCCAGAAAGAGGAGTGGAGTTAAAAAATCAATGCGAAATCGAATTGTTCGCTCAGGAGCAAAACACTTCGATCAAGAGACACTGAATAAGCGACTTGTCGAGGCTGGTTGGGAAGGCTTAAAGCCAAAGGAGGTTGACTTCTTCTTTAGCTGACTTCATCTTATTCATAGATCTGTAGAGAAACCTCTTAGCTCTCTTTGGGTTATTCTTTCTTTGATATTAGACTCTCTTCTTGGTAAGTATTATGCAAGGAATTATTTTAATTGGCCTCTAGGAGATGTTAGCTCTAGCAAGAGATTCACTTACCTGAAGGGTCAGTAGCAGAATTTAGTTGTTTTTTTCAAAAATCAAATACTCGGTAGTTAACCTGACTCTGAAATTACAGCATAAATGTTTAAATGTTTGCTCATTTTCAAGATCGCTTAATTTAAAAGAAGCTAGAACTCTATTTGATTTGCCATGCCATGGGCAACTTTCTAATAATTTAGTGGACTCGTGATTATTATTTAATTGGCTACCTTCCTTAACAAGACAAGCCCCTTCGTGCTCGCAAATTGTTGGCCAAACCTTAATATTTGTGCCTGTAAGCACTATTGCCAAATAATAGCTTTCTAATTCTAAGTATTTTTTATCTTTAAGAGAGGAAATAGAGAGCTTTTCAGAGATGTTCTCAAAATCTAAAAGTCTTATATTAGATTTATAAATATCGACTGTATCATTAAAGCCAATTATATTATTTTTGTCTTGAAGGAAGAGAAGATTAGGATCTTTTCTGAGATTACCTCTCTGTTGTCTCATGATCCCATCTTCTTGATTTAATCGCTTATAGTTTTTCTTTAAAGCTAATGAGGCTATGTATAAAAAAGGCTTTTGAAAAAAATACTTGTACCAGAGCGTATACTGTGTTCGTATAGTGCAACCTTTTTGGTTGTCTTCATAGGTTGTATAGATAGAAAGCCAAAGCCCAAATGCATTTGTGTAATAAAAGTGAGATTCCCTATCTTCATGAGTATTAACGATCTGTAGTGGGACTGTAAGAAAGAAAATCTTTTGTATGAATAATGAAGAAATTATATGCTTATCAATAGATATATTGGTAGCAGTAGCCCCTTTATGAATAAATTGAAAATGTGGAACATCCGAATAGTTCCATTCGGCATCACGGGAACTACATGGAAAGTTTATGGACATTGGAATAGTATGAGCTTTAAAACCATTACGCTTCATAAAACCGTTGAATTGTTCGATTGCCTTCATAAATCCTTTTTGTGCGTTAATACAAATCCATGATTACCTAGATTTAAATCAAATCCGTGATTTAGCAACCCAATACCTTTGTTAATTTTAAAGCCTGCCATTCTAAATATTTGTTTGAGATTTATCCGATTAGTTGTTTTTAATGTGGAAACGACTTTTAGATTTTGTATTGCAGCTGCCTTAATCATGCCATTCCTAGTGATAAGTTGAGGGTGTTGACTGCAAAAAGGTGGCCAAAACCTTCTTAAGACTTTTGTTAGGAGTGAGTTGGGATTGTGAAATACAAAAAACATAAGTCCATTTTTGTCTAAGAGATCTTTCATCTGAATTAAATAATTATGTAGGTCTGCTATGTGATCTAAGACATGAATTCCAACTATTAAATCATATTTTATGTTCTTACTTCCCGAAACTTCTGATAAGGACCTGTAAATATTTGACTTTAGACCTTGATATATAGATAGATTTTCATGGAGTTGATTTTTTAAATTGGCATTTGGTTCAATACAATCATATTGACAAATGGGTAGCTGAATACCTAAACAAGCCTTAGCAAGCTTTCCATCATCTGAACCAATCTCGAGAAATCTAAGACTTTTCTTGTTATCGCTAAGATCCCCCTTATATGTTTTAGATATGACTTTGAATAAGTAATTAGCATACTTTTTTTGAGTTTCAAAAAGTATTTCCGGTTCTGAATATACCTCCATATTGGCTCCTAACTTATTGTACAAAGCATCTAGATCTTTCTCACAGGGATAGTATTTATTAAACATTGAGGAGCAAGCTTTGCATTTAA
Source organism: Prochlorococcus sp. AG-363-M17 (assembly GCA_003278365.1). Taxonomy (GTDB): domain Bacteria; phylum Cyanobacteriota; class Cyanobacteriia; order PCC-6307; family Cyanobiaceae; genus AG-363-P08. The sequence continues at coordinate 21,826 of QCFS01000005.1, forward strand.
AATAGTCAAAATGCCCTCCTGGAATAAATCTAATCCAATATTTAGCAAGTTGTTCAATCGTAAAGTTGCCATCATTTAAAACACCTCTTCGAGCTAATATATTCTCACCAGATTGACATAATGGACAAGATAAGCGCTCTTTTAAAATGATTCGATTCATATGAAATACCTATAGAGCCTCAATTACATTTTGGTTGGATGAATTTACCCTTCAATGACCATAATGTAACATTCTCTCAACAACATCGTTGCAGATGTATTATTTAACATACAAACAACAATAAAACAGTGATTAGACTTGAATCGAGTCCCTACAGGATTTTAAATAAAGTTTGGACGCGTTTGATTCTCTATACGTCAATTGCTTTTATATATTGGCAATTCATGAGAGGGCATTCTCCATTGGGAGCGACTTGGCTCCCATATCCACAAGAAAGGATGCTGAACGCAATTCATAACATTTTCAATAACTTTGAGCTTGTAAAATATGGCTTCACTAGCTTCTCCAGCCCTGAATTGATAAGTAATGCATTAATTAATAATCAGCCAACAGAGACATACTTAGTAAATATACTTGATTTCATATTTTATATTCCGTTAAAATTAATAGGAAGTGATTCATTATTACTTAGTGCTGGGCCTATTGTTTCTATATCATTAATCTCTCTTTGCGCAGCTTGTTGGGCGGAGATATCTATACATTTGATTGGTAAAAATATAAATATAAGCAAGTTAATACTCTCAATTTCGATCTATTTAACATTCCTTACTTCTACTTGGGCATACAGAATTCTTCTCTCTATTCCAGCACATAATCTGCATTTTCTTTTGTTTACTCTATTATCAATACTCTCTATTTTTAAATCCAGACTAAGAATAGCATGTTTTTTTTATTGCCTTGCTTGCTTATTCTCTTATCAGTGGGGATTCATTGTCTCTTTTGGCTACATAACGTTACTCCTCTCTGGATTCCTAACTGGTAAAATTAAAATAATCATAAAAGAATATTTTCCTTGGGCGGTTCAGAATATTTTTTTCGCTCCTCTTACTCTCCTCATAGGACTATTTCCTTCACTAATGACTTACTGTCAAGCACTTCTTCTTAAATATTTCGAATCACCTCTTCAACAATCGAATTCAAGTTGGTTATACCGAATAGGCATAGACACTGTAAGTAATATCCACCATGGAGGTTGGTTGTCCGCATTACAGTTCTTAGGTGGAAACCGCATCACGCTATGTCTTAATCCTGATAATACAATGGTGCTTCTAGAAAATGCTTTAGAAAGGAATATTTATCTATTCAATTGCTCTCTATCTATATTAGGACTTGGTGTTTTGTCGATATTGTCATTAATAGGAATTTTAGCTACTTTTATTTATAATACCTCTTCAAGATGGATAATATTTCCATTACTCTTTAGCCTATTTCTCTTTGCATTTACTTTTCAACAATCATGGGCTGTTCACCTTCAGGGATATTCAATTATCTTTGCACCTATTTTTTCACTTGGTCTTTTTGGAGGGATAATCCTCTTGACACAGAACTCTAGACTGGCGAACATCACAAATGTCACTTTTCTTCCAATGACCCTAGCGATTGTCATTAGTAACATTAGAGTGAGTTACTTGACAGGTGTAAATGGATAAATGAAAATTTCTTTAATGTATAGATCTCATACACTATAAAACTTTTATTTTTCCAGGCCTGATTGGCTTATCAATTATTTTAGGCCTAATATACCTAGCGTGAAACTTACTTAATGCTATCAATGCAACCAAGATCCAGAATTTATTTTTAATTGCTAGAGCTAAGTATTGAGAACCTCCAGATAGTTTAGTATCGTATGATTTCATTGACTGACTGATACGTTTATCTGACAAACAAATACCTAACTCATTTGTATATTGAATAAAGCTTTTAAGACCTTTTACTCTAAATGCTTGCATAACAGATGTTATACATGTATATGCCCCTATAGCCTGAGCCTTGAGAGTTCTTATTTGATATAGATCTGAATCTGAACTACTTCTCGAATCCATCTCCAAAATTTTATTTCTAATTGTTTCTAGTGACAAAGCCATTGAATCCACAGCCGTTAGATAGCCTAGATGTGATATTAATGATCTTTGACTTGACCATGTTTCCGAATAGCCAGGTTTAGAAAGATTGTGTACATACAAATCAAGAGGCAGCCCAACACAGAGATCAGTATTACGAACACATTTAGCTAGAAAATCTACATCTTCAAAGTTAAAAAGACTTGTATCGAATTTTAAATAATTATTTTGCAGAAAAGTAACAGAAAAGACTTTAGCAAAGCATTGTGAAAAAATGCTTAATCTATTAGGCATAAGCATATAGTTTTGAATTGCTTCTGCCAATAAAGAGCTATCAATTGTTTTTCTTAAATCAAAGTACTCATTCTTAATCTTTATATCTTGATCACATTCATATGAAGTATAGTTTCCGATAAACATATCTATTCTCTTATCTAAAGACTCTCTTATGTAAGTACATAAGAGAGCAAAGTCAGATGAATTTATTTTATCATCTCCATCAACAAAAGAAAGATATTCTGAATTGCTATTTTCTATTATAATATTTCTTGCATTTGAAACACCATCATTTTTCTCAAGTCTAATAATATCTATACCCTTAGTACAAATATTTTTAATCTTTGAAAATGACTTGTCTGAGGAGCAGTCATCAACTACAACTACTCTGCAGAAATCTTCGCCAATAATCTCATTTACCTTGAGACATGAAATAATGCAATCATAAATGGTATGCTCCTTATTGAAACAGGTGATTCCAAAAGTTAGAAGTGCACTCATTCAATATTTTTTATACGTAATTGGCTTACGTGTTTGAATTGCTGGTACAATCTGAGGTGTATCCCATGACCTCCCTTTGCAGAAGCGACAAGCAGGTATATAATCTATATCACCTACATAGCTAATTATCTTCTCTCTATCTTCTGAGACTAATACATAATTATCCGTATCATGAGGGACCCCATTCAACCTGTCAGCATTAGCTGCAAATGGACATCTATAAAGTTTATTGTCTGAGAGAGTGAATAAATTTTTACCACAACAATTTTGAAAAAGTTCTTTTAGCTCTTGCTCTGTCCGATTAATATTAATGATACTTCCACTATCTGTCCACCATTCGGGTAGATGTATTCTATAAGTTATTTGCAATTCATCAAGGAGAACTTTTACCTGAGGTAATTGCCTGGACAGTTTTTCTCCATAATCAGTTATGGAAAAACTTAGCTTGTTAAAATTTCTCGAACTAGTTAAAAGCCTATCTTTATCTAGTTTTACGGTTGCGTTTGTATATAATACCACGTAGCTAACTGACTCTAGCCCAGTCGCGAAATTGATTATTTCATATATATCAGGATTTAAAAAGGGTTCTCCCCCAATTAATCTAATTTCGAACAGATGGTCAAGTTTAGATAATATCTCTTGAATTTCATTAATGATTCTTGAACGATCGATGTTTTTGGGCTTTTCATAGTATTGCATTAAATTAGAGCAATCCTGGCATTTCATTGAACATCTTTCAGTAACTAGAACATCAATACTTCTAAGAAATAGACCCTTCTCAATAAAATATGACTTATGTGACTCTTTTACGGCAGCTAATGTATAATTAACAAAATCACTCGTCTCTTCAGAAACGTCACATAAAGGGAAGTCATTTAAATAAAGCCCTAAAGGTATTTGTTTAGATATGCCTAGATCGCCTGCTTTATCCCATATATCATTTATATCAACGCATGTATTGATCAGGAGCGATTTATTGATGGATGTTTTCTTCTTCTTTAGAGAAGATGATAGCTCTTTATAAGAGTTTACAATCGTCCCATTAAATTGATGACCAGCCTTCTTATCATCCGACTCAACAAAGCAAATTACTTTATTTGAAGAGCTCAATTGTAATTGCAGCCATTTTCCAGCTATTCCAAAGCCATATATATATACTTCATCAAAATCATCTGTAATAGATATAAGTTCCTTCCAGGGTGAGTTTTTCATTCTTTCTCTTTAACCATTCTCATTGTAGCATCATAAGTATTTGAAATCAGTTCATAAACTATTTTTCGTCTATGCTCATCTTAATGCTAGAGACTTGATTGAATTTATCGCTGACACTAGATAGATTCTCAATCTGCCTAGAGATCATTGAAAGTAAAATCACTTGAGTCGCAAATCCTAGTACCATAATCAAAGAAACTGTTGGAATTCCTGCAGCATAAGCAGTCCCTGATATTAATGTATTTACAACAACGAATATTACTATAATAGAGCTAAGAAGAAACAATGATAGACCTATTCTAAGAGCAATTCTGCTAGTGAATGATTTTCCATTAAAGATCGCTTCAAAGGCTTCCCTGCTATACTTAATCAGAGAATAACTAGAGTCACCATGCTCACGTTTTGATTGTGAATATCCTAAGAGATATGGTTTTTCCGAGGCCAAGGATACTGCGCTTCTCATGTTTAGGTTGCTATTTTTTAAATACCATAATGTTTTCACCATTGTTTTATAATTAATACATCCAAAACCGTGAAAACCCACAATCAGTTTTGAATCTCGATCAGCAAACCTCAATATAAGATAATACAGTCTTCTGGCAATATTTTTTAGATTGTTGATTTTTTTAGATTTTTTATAAGCTAGTACAGAATCATATTCATCACCTTTAGAAATAATCTTTTCAATCATTAATTGTGTTAGCTCAGGAGGATCCTGTAAGTCAGAACAGAGCATGATTAAGTAATCTGGCTCAAACAAACTAGCCTGGTTTAATCCAAAGCCACTTGATAGCTCAGGACCATAATTTCTCAAATTATCAAACCCTATAACTCTTTTATCCTCTTTAATTAATTCCTTGATTACTTCCGTAGTGTTATCATTGCTGCCATTATTCAACAGTATCATTTTGAATACTAACTTATCTTGTCCAAGATTGGCTTTGGCTTTTTCAAAAGAGTCTAGGCATCTATAATATAATGAGGTCAGATTGGTAGCTTCATTATAGGCAGTAGCCATGTAAATTATTAGGATATCGTCTACTGATTTCATTCCTTATATAAAAATATTATTCTATAGCCACCCGTAAATAATACAAGCCGTTTCGTTGTTAATCAATAGTTGTCAAATGATAGTTTGCGCGAGCTGACCCAAGACGACCCCATAACAACGTCAACTCAGGATGACTGGGTATCATCATGGAGCAAAGTTAGCGAGCGTTTAAAAAAGTGGGGGGTAGCCCTACGTCACTCTATTTCAATAAAAAAGGCCCTTGCGAAACTCGCCGGACCTAGGTGATGGGCAAATTATTTTCAAGAGAGAACGAGTTCAAAATCAACCCTTACCAATAGTGTATTTTTTTATTGGCTCTATAAGTCCCACTATCAATAGCGTGTGTCTACCGATTACAAATCCGTTGACAGGCATTATTGTCATCTCAATGGCCGGGTCATGGGGATCGAACGGTTTAAATCTGAGAGCCTCTTTCTCTATGGTATGGGGCTTTTTTTAAGTCTATATGCAAAAAAGAACGCTTCCTGGAAAGAAATCTGTGTGATAAAAATGGTTCTCAATTAATTCTTGGATGATTTTCGTAGCTTAATTTCCTCTTCACTCATTGGGATCCTCTTTCGATTGAGAATGGGTTTAGTCATCTTTTGAAACTTAGCCTCGTAATAACGTTTTCTTATAAGGTCATACTCAGAAAGATATGTATCAGGTGTGGCTCTTAGTTCTATCTCTTCACTAAATTTCCTTTTTTCTTTTTGCTTTTCAATTTTTTCTTGATGTCGAAAACAAAAAATACACCCTGTACCTAAGCCAATAAAGAATGTAATTACTGAGATCATCTAGTTCTTGATCTGAGGATCAATTGCCAACTTAGATTATTCTAAGAGATTAGAAATGATGAAAACTAATTCAGTAATTTGCTGATATCGGTTTTATCAACCTTTGAGATCCATATTAACAAAGCTTCTATCCTGGAGATATCAAAGGATTCCCTTGATTCAAAGGATCTTAGCGGGAATGCTTTTTGAGCCTCATAATCAATCCTATTCAGCTTCGGCAAGGAAGTACTCAAGGAGAATTCACTAATCAGCTTCGGACTTTATCCATACCTTAAAGGCTCTTTTTGTCGAACTGGCGGTACATTTAAACCCTTAGGCTTGCTTGGGACTTTATTTGTTAATTGCGTTAGATAAACGTCAAGCTCTTCTTTGGTCACTTTCAGATCGTTTTCACACCTATCAATAATATTCTTGGAGACTGATGAAGCTAAGACTTCTTTTGGAGTAGACATTAGTTCATTCATAACAGGTGAGAAGAATAAGCCTTGAGAAACTTGAGGCGAGAGTTGAGCAGCAGCACTTTGCCCAGCTTTTTCAGGAGTATTTCCCTGTTCAATAGACGTACAGAACTTCTCTGAAAACTTCTTACTTAACTCTGAGATAGCAGGGGATAAGTCCTCAGCGGATGCAAATGTCTCAATTGGAGCAAGAAAAATTGTTGCTCCAATAAGACAGGCCAGTAGTACTCGTATCATTAGTAGCCTCGAATAAAAGGGTAGATATCAAAAAAATAGCTCCCTAGATCACCAAGACAGCTAATAGTGTCAATCCTTTGTCTATCAATATTATCTGACACAGTTTCCATTGCACCTCTTTGGTGCTTAAAAAGTAGACGATAGTATCCATTATGTCGATTAGTATGAGAGGAACGTCTCTTTTTCTCTACCTAAAGAGACATTTGATTAAACTCCAGCACGTCAACGCTTAATAGTCAGCGGTTGATGGTTGGCCGAATATGTTTGCAATCAAGTGCTTTGCCTTGCACGATCAGCTCATATAACTATGTATGTAGGTCAACCATTTGGAACTGAAATGTTTTCAAAACAAAGAATTAGTCACGTTTCACGCACTTCTTTGTAATTGTATTATTAAATCTTTCATTTGGCCTTTTGGTCCATGTCTGCTCAGGCGCTATTAGAGGAATCTCTGCAAGATTCTGCAATAGGAGATACCTCTAGATTTAAATGGCATGCAACTCCTATTGGAATTGCTGCATTGTGCAAGGAGTATGAACCTTGCCTTTCAGAAAATATCTATGAGGATGCAATTAAAGAAGGTTTGGCAGTTGGTCTGGATCTCTCTAGAGAGGAAAGGGAATCTCATTATTCCCAGAAAGGATTGGTAATTCTTTTCTACTCTTAGGAGGAGCCCCCTGCCTGTTTTAGAATGGTTTAACGGTTTCGATGAATTTCTCAGAGAAGTTCAGATTCCTAGAAAAGGATTTATACCCACAAGGGCAAGCTCCCATCATATATATGGTTTTTTCTCCTCATGATCAGGAGGCTTGGGGGAATCAAGGTGTTTAAGACAGGCTGCTCAAGGGCTTGGTTTCTCTTGTAGGAAGCCTAGAATTTACCTGTGAGTATGATTCAGGACGCTATTGGTGATAGTTGAGTCCATTTTTCTGGTGGTCTGCCCAAACTATCCTGGATGCAGTCTGTCTTAACCTAGTTAAGTATGCTCTTTGCATATTAGCCCATTAATTAGTATAGTTTCCATCCTGTGGTACTCCCTATTGGGACTAGACCTTGCAAGACCTTTCTCGTTTTGAGTCTTAATCACAGAAGATCTGAAGTTTTTTAGCTAACAATTATTTATGACTTCTACAAAATCAAATGAAAATATTAATGAAGCACGTGAAGAAGAGATTTCTTGTAAATTAGTATCCGAAATCATTCGCTCTCGAATCCAGTCTGATAAAGCTAGATTCCATGCCAATGATAACATTGCAGATTACATCTTTCCAGGGGAGTTAGAAACTCTAGAAAAGGAGGTTGCTTCAAGTGTAAAGCACCTTCTTAAGACCCTTCTGATTGATGTTGATAATGACCATAACACTCTGGAAACTTCGGAAAGAGTTGCTCGGATGTATATAAACGAAGTTTTTAAGGGTAGATATCATCATCAGCCCAAAGTGACTAGTTTTCCAAATGATAAAAACTTAGATGAGATCTATACAGTTGGTCCTATTACTGTTCGCTCTGCTTGCTCACACCATTTAGTACCCATTTTGGGGGATTGTTGGATAGGTATCAAGCCTGGGGAAAAAGTAATTGGCCTTTCAAAGTTTGCAAGAGTTGCAGATTGGGTTTTCTCGAGACCTCATATTCAGGAAGAAGCAGTAATGATCCTCGCTGATGAAATTGAAACCCTCTGTGAGCCTAAAGGCTTAGGGATTATAGTAAAGGCACAGCATTATTGTATGAAATGGAGAGGAGTTAAGGAGCCAGACACAAGCATGGTTAACTCCGTAGTTCGGGGAGATTTTCGTCATGATCCAATTCTTAAGCAAGAATTTTTTGAGCTTGTTAGGCAGCAATCAAGTGTAAGCAAGAGTTACTGACTTCTTGATGTAAGTCTTCTGGATGTTTAAGAGGAAATAACTAATTATGAGATTTTCCCCATGGAGCTCTTACTTTTAAGCTTTCCAATGACATTCTAAAATGTCATTGGAATCCTAGGATACTTATATAAGAGGACAACTCGTTTGGCTCCCGAAGCAATTCATGCCAAAACTTGAATTCAACTAATTTTAAAATAGTGATGACCAGGGGCATTCCCGGACAGCCCAAAACTTAGAGACATATGGCCATAGGACCTATGAAAGCTACCTCGAGTACGTTCGAATCACCAACAACAAAAACTTTCACTGAGTTTTTACAACGAGCTGACTATTCGCTCATGGATTCACTCCAAGCGGATCCTCAGTCGACCGTTGATGGTCACGATTACCATCCTCGCCAGGTTTTCTCTGGCCATTACGTACCTGTGACCCCTACGGCTATTCCATCGCCGGAGTACATAGCGCATAGTAAAAGCTTGTTTAATGAACTCGGCCTGAGCCATGAGCTTGCTCTTGATGAACAATTCCGTCGTCTATTTTCAGGCGATATCACCGTGGCAAGTGAGCCAATGCGTCCGGTTGGTTGGGCTACAGGTTATGCATTATCCATCTACGGTAATGAATATATACAACAGTGTCCGTTTGGGACTGGTAATGGTTACGGAGATGGCCGAGCTATTTCCGTGTTCGAAGGTCTCTTCAACGGCACGCGTTGGGAGATGCAACTGAAAGGCGGAGGCCCGACGCCGTATTGCCGTGGTGCAGACGGACGTGCCGTGCTTCGTTCCAGCGTGCGTGAGTTTCTGGTGCAGGACTACATGCAAGCACTAGGAGTTCCGACCTCACGCTCTCTGACGTTGTTTGTGTCCAGATCCGAAACAGTGCGAAGGCCTTGGTACGGCGAGAACTCTAAGTCCATCGACCCTGACATCCTTGTGGAGAATCCTGCGGCGATAACAACACGCGTCGCACCGTCCTTTCTGCGTGTCGGTCAGCTTGAGCTGTTTGCCCGTCGTGCACGTAGCAATGAACATCAGAATGCGCTAAACGAGCTTCAGACGATTGTGAAGCATCTAATCGAGCGCAACTATCGGCAGGAGATTGACCCATGCCTCCCCTTTGTCGATCAAGTAGTCGAGCTGGCCTATTTGTTTCGGAGACGGCTTACATCACTTGTAGCCAACTGGATACGTGTTGGTTACTGCCAGGGTAATTTTAATAGTGATAACTGTGCTGCTGGTGGCTTCACTCTCGACTACGGCCCCTTCGGATTCTGCGAACTGTTTGATCCTAGATTTCAACCCTGGACAGGGGGCGGCGACCATTTTTCATTCTTCAACCAACCGCTTGCTGCTCAAGCCAATTATCAGATGTTCTGGACAGCCATCCGACTTCTACTCGCCGATAACACAAAGGCACTTGCAAGACTGGATGAGATCCGAGACGGCTTTGGCGAAGCTATGAGTGATGAAATGGAGGCCATGTGGTCTAAGAAGCTTGGCTTGGTTACCTATGACGCAACTCTGGTGAATGAACTGCTGCAGCTCATGAATCTCTCCAAGGTGGACTACGCGATTTTTTTTCGAAAGCTATCTTATATTCCAGATCAACTCACAGCATTGAAAGAGAGCTTCTACATGCCAAGTTCGGAGCAGGTTGATGCTCAGTGGAGTAGTTGGCTGGAACGATGGAGACATGGCATCACTAAAAGCGGTAAACTCACAGTCACTTCCGAAGTGATGAAACGCATCAACCCTAAATACACCTGGCGCGAGTGGCTGATCGCACCCGCTTATAAGAAGGCTGAGCAAGGTGATTACAGTCTTATCAATGAGCTACAAACTCTGTTCAGCAATCCCTACGATGAGCAATCATCAGAGGTGGAGGCGAAGTACAATCGCCTAAAGCCCAAAGACTTCTTCAATGCCGGGGGGATATCCCATTACAGCTGTTCGTCTTAACAAGAAAAACTCCTGCCTCAATCGATCAATACAACTACATCTCATTTTGACTAATCAAGACTTACACCTATTGGTAACCATGGATTAGATGGAATTTTTATATTTTGTGAGCACTTTCCTAAACATAGCTTTTAATCAGCAGAAAAGAACAAACTAATTTTCTTGCTAATCATTCACTACCCCCTTCCCTTCCTCACTGAATGCTGATTACAACGTTCCTTTCTCTTGGACCATCAAGCTCAACGAGGATTACATCTTGATATAGACCTAATTGCAGCTTTCCATCTTTAAAAGGCACATTCACATCATTGCCAAGCAATAAGGCTTGCATGTGGGAATGAGCGTTCTTTGGCTCATCTTCGGGGATATTATCTCTCAAATGCAGATCATCATGCTTATACCCTTGAAATGGAGGCGCTAACTCCTTCAACCATTTCTCTAGATCCATGATCAACCTCTCTTCCATCTCATTGACAATCAGAGCAGTAGTCGTGTGCATGCCTGAAACGCAAACAACACCTTCTAACTGGGTACCGCATTCGATAATGCTCTCAATTTGATTGGTGATTGCGTGACAGGAGAATGATGAGCTGGTCTGAATAGAAATTGTTGCTGTGAACATAAAGCTCTCGTGTCGTATTTAGAGATTTTTCTAAGATTTGAGATCTAAGCCATAGTGCATGGAGTTCAGAATTGGTTTTAGAAGACTCCATGAAAGCAGATATAAAGTTTAGAGATATCATGGAGAAAAACAAATGAGCCAGGAGATCACCTCGAAATCTGTCAAGACAGCTCAAAGAGATGCTGAATGGGCTTACAACACAGCAATGGAAAAGTTCTATTATTCAATGCTAGAAATTATTTTTTTAAAAATCAAAACTCATTTGAATGCGGAGGGCTTAAAAAAAGTTTTAGACATGGACGAAAAGAGAAATAATGATGAAAACTTCGGGATTGAATTTAGTCAAAAAACTTGGAAATTCTTAGCAGAATCTTGGGAAGGTACTGAAGGTCTGGCTATGACAAAAATTGCTGATCTTTATGGACTGACGTTAGCTGATTTGGATATCTCCAAAATTGAGAAGCTCAATGCAAGACCAACAACACAAAGAGTTGATCCTACAAACTCGTAATTAAAAGACCTGAACCAATAATTCGAAATTATATCAATTACTCGGAAATTTGAAACCTGAGCCACACATACTTGGCTTTGCTCCTTCTGGTGTGCTAATCAAAAATCCACCACCACTTAAATCACCGTAATAATCAAGGCTTAAGCCTTGCAATAAATCAAGTTGCTGTGCAGGTGCAAATAAGGTGATTCCATCTGTTCTTGCAATGGGAGTACCAGCTTGCTTCCCACATCTAAGTCGAATATATAACCAGCCTTCTCCAAAACCATCAGGTGACAAATCAATATGCATTTCCCCGGGAGTACCCCCAAATGCAGATTGTCTTATTAATTCAGCCGCAGCAGATTTAGAGATAGTTAGTTTGTAGCCCATCTAGCAGTTTTACTTATTCATATTTACTTTAAATCAAACTGGGCATGTCCACTCAAGTTCCTTTGAGGAATGCCTCTGAAATCAACAGCCTTTAATAGTAAAGCCTATACAAACCTCCTGTGTTCACCATGCTCCTTCTTTCTCAAGTATATGACTGACATTGACTACTGACTAACCAAAGCCTAAAAGCCATTGATAACATTGGATTCATGAGAATTCTTGAATCTTGTTCAAACTCTTTCCAGACTTTATGTGGAAATTTTGTGACTTTTAGTCATAAGGTTTCTAAAGACGATTGGCAGTATTTCTTACCTTTCGTAGTTTGCTTAATTTGTTTTGGAGCAACAGATCTCTTTGGAATTATTGAGAAGACAAGATTTGCCTATTGGTCTGGAGGCTTACTAGTTGAGCCTTACAGAATCATTACAGCGCACTTCATGCATGGGAATGCGAAGCATTTATTGGCAAATATCTTCGGAATTGCTGTTGCTAGGTATTGTCTTAAAGGCTTACGATTAAAAGGCAATTGGTGCTTCCTTTTGCTGATTGGCTTACTAATACCCCTCCAGACATTGATCTTTGCTTTAGTTGATATTTTCTTTTTCAGGAATACAATGTCTTTTGCTATTGGATTCAGTGGAATTCTTTACGGAGTTGATGCATTTATTCTTCTCTCTTCTATGTATGGGAAACAATATTTTGTAGGCCTGAGCATTGATTTAAGAAAGGATCAACAGATATGCCAAACAATTATCGTTTTAACCGGTCTCGGCATTGCGTGGTCTTTCCTTCCTGGCATAAGTCTGCTTGGACATTTAGCAGGCTTTATCGCAGGAGCTCTTCTATTTCTCCTTTAGGACAAAGAGAAACGTAACACCAAATTGGAATTTCGGACCCGGTTTAAGAGGCTTCATAAAATGGCGAATGTACTAAGGGCTATATAAAGAGTCTTAATGACTGAATCTACATTGCGTTCTATCCCAACTACAGGTGCCATAACTGGAGTCTTGGAGGCGCTGGCGTTTTTCCGCGACCCCACCTTTGCTAAGAGACGGTTTGACCGTTTTGGAAATGTGTTTGAGACCTCAATGCTTGGACAGCGAATGGTGTTTATTCAGGGAAGCAAAGCTATTGCTGATTTACTGTCAAACCCAGAATCAACAGAAGGTTGGTGGCCAGAAAGTGTTCAACAACTTCTAGGTAGCCATTCATTGGCGAACCGCAATGGAGAAGCTCATAAAGCTCGGAGAAGAGTAATAGCTCAATTATTCTCTTCTTCAGCACTTCAGCGCTACAGTGCGGGCATTATCAACTTGGTAGATGAACTCGGACTAGAGCTCAAAAATGCAAAAACACCTCTCCCATTAGCCGAGAGAATGCGAAGTTTCGCTTTTTCAGTGATTGCTACTACGGTTCTAGGGATGGAAGGGAATGATCGCGACAGCTTGTTTTATGATTTCGAGATCTGGACCAGAGCTCTCTTCTCAATTCCGATAGCCCTTCCAGGCACTTCCTTTAAAAAAGCGCTTAAGGCACGAAAACGTTTACTTGAAAAACTTCAAGGCGTGCTTGCTCAACCTGTCAATGGCAAAGGTGGTTTGGATTTACTTGCTGGAGGACTTGATGAGGCAGGCATTCCTCTCACGGATGAAGATCTAAGAGAACAGCTCCTTCTGCTTTTATTTGCCGGTTATGAAACGACAGCTTCTGCTTTGAGCTGCTTAATGCGGGAATTACTTCTCAATCCAGCAGTGGAAGCATGGCTTCGTGAGGAGATTGACCATCTTGATTGGCCTCCAATACCTGAGGATGCAACTACTGCCTACGACATAGCCAATGCTCCAAAACTGGACGCCCTCGTGAATGAGGTAATGAGACTAACCCCACCAGTAGGTGGATTTTTCCGTCGTACCAAGCAAGCCTTAGTTATAGATGACATTGTTGTCCCGAAAAATCGTGTTGTACAAGTAGCTTTGGCTGCCTCAAATGGCCATGGTATTAGTGATCTGGAAATCTTTCGACCACAACGTCACTTAGAGAGTAAATGTTCTTTAAACCTCTTCCCATTCGGCGGAGGGGAACGTGTATGCCTAGGCAAGTCGTTAGCTGAACTTGAAATCCGATTGATGGTGGTTGGGTTGCTGCGTAAATTACACCTAGTGGTTATTAACGATCAAGACTTGTCGCTTCGACAGTTGCCTAGTCCATTCCCTCGTGATGGTTTATTGGTAAGGGTACAAGCCTGATTTCATGGCTCAAGCAACCAAGCAAACTCCAGTCTCAAAACGCACAAAAAACTACATCCCTAATGAAGAAAATTATTGATTGGCATAAATCATTTATAGAAAGTGCTCAAGAACAACTTGGTTTGTCTAACTATGCTTTGTATTGGTTTGGGGTCATTGAAGGTGCTTTATACATGTGGATACTTCTGAAAGTCATACCTTGGATCTTTGGTAATAAAGCTCAGTTTCCTGACCTTTGATCATGCGATATTTAGTCTTTGTATATCTCAATGCTTACCAAATAGGCGCCTCTTTATCGAACTTCTATGAGGAACCGAGAAGGGGATGACCTTATTTATCCAGATTGGCACGAAGTTTTCTGATAACTCGGCGCGGCTAGTTGTTGTGGTGACTGTGCTAGGTCTTGAAGTAGTGAATGCCTATTTCGCTAAAGCTGACATTATTGGAGGAATGTTGCCTAACTTCATTGCCTTAGGCTTCTTTCTTGTGGCAATTGGCTATTTTTTATTTACTAGACCTTTATTTCGCAAAGGTAAAAAAGATGGATAATTGGCCAACAGTGGAGGCTGCTAACAGTGCGGTAGGAACTGTGGGATTACTTTTGTTCACAGCCACCTCTGCCTACTTGTTCTGGCAGTTCAAAAGATTTTTCGGCAAGAAATAATGCAAAAGCTGCTAATCACTCTCGGAATTGGAATTACTGCTATAGGTATTCTTTACCCTTTTTTAAAGCAATTGGGTTTAGGTCAGCTTCCGGGTGACATTATTTTGAAGGGAGAAAACACAACTTTTTATTTCCCAGTTGTAAGTTGTATTGCTGTGAGTTTGCTTGTTACTGTCTTGTTGAATTTCTTGCGGTCTTCCTAATGCCTCTTAAAAAACCCATCCCTGATTCTGTTATGCGTCTTTGGCGTAAGGTGCGTAGGTTTGAATTGACACGTACTCTTCGGGCTACTGAGAAGAGGATGGAATACGTCCAGAAATCACTGGCCTATATCGACAGAGTCGAAGGTAGAACAACGAAATAGCCTTAGCTCCTTTTACCTTAGTTCAAAATCTTCATCAAACCATTAACGTACTTAGAGTTTCTAGAAACTCTGAAGGGAAAATAGTTTCCTATATCTCTAGCCATAAATTCATGCTCCTCAGAATATTTTAGCTCAACAATCATTCCTGGAATTTCATCAGTAAAGCTCAGGTGCTCGAAAGCATGATTATAGATTTTTAAATTATTAATATTAAAATCAACCGTGCATCGAAAAGTCTGATCTAGGGATAAGAAATATCTACGTGAATATGAATTCAGCAATGTTGGTTGACAATATTTAAGATGCTCTTCTATGTCTTCTGGTAAGTCTAAGTCTGAAAAGAGATTTTTAATTTGAACCCCAGAGGAAGTTTTGGTGAAGTTCAGTATAGGAAGTGGGTATAAACACTTTTTGCCAACATTTCCTTGCTTAACCTTAATCTCTAGGGTGGGATTTATTCTCCTATACATATCACCATACCACCTTATCCTGATTTTATTTCGAGAGCCAATCCCATTAAGATTGGCTCTATAGGAGTCCAAATTAGACGTATCCAAATATATATTATTTATCTTGCGTTCCGCATATATCTCTTTAAATCTCAATGGCATTGAAGATATAATATTATATATATTATGCTGAATATCATAAGGGATAATGTACTTTCGCTCGTAACGGAACTGATTATTTGATTTTCCAGGTTTCTTATTTAGCATACAACTTTTCTCTGATATTGGAGGAATTGTGAGAGTATAACTGACTGTCAATAACTAGCTTAGAAGGGTTCTCTAGTAGGTATAATTCATTTATATTCTCGTATTCAAGATTGTTTATAGTAAGGGTAGCAGGACCATACTCTTCCTTCTTTTGAAATACTGCTAATCCATAATTAGATGAACTTAGGTTTACATTGTTGGCCTTTATAGAAGAATTATCTTTACTTGCAATAGATAAATTTGTGTCAATAACAGTTATGTTTTTAGCTGTTAATTCTGAGCTTTCCCCTACGCTTATCCCTTTATCCTCGGCATTAACTATTTTAATTAGATTTGCATAAACCTTGCTTCCGCTAATATCTAACCCGTCACCCCTGGAACTATATATACTTACATTCTCTAAAGTGCCTGATGAAAAGTCTATGTCTATCGCATCAGATTTTGAGTTAAGGAAGTCGCAATTTTTTATCGTAAAGTTTGTTCTTATGATATTTAGGCTGTCTTCTGAGTTGTTGCTTCTAAAATTACATTGATTTAATCTGACAGGAGACTGATAAAAAGTTACAGCACCAGGTACGCTCCATGATTTGTGCATTGGTGAAGACAGCCCTTTGAAAACCACATGTTCTAAATTTGAAGTCTTCTTTGCATTGATAACTACTAAACCTCTTCCACCAATATCAAGCCCTGCTCCATGATCTGCGGAGATTATTATAGGATCACTTGCGTCTCCTTTTAACTGTAAAGCGCTATTAGAGAATATTAAACCATCTCCTTGTAATGTAATCCTTAGTCCTTTAGTGCCAATTACAGTATAGTTATTTGGAATTATGAGTGGTTTGTCTATAACCCAATTTCCTGGCTTGAAAGTAATTTTACGATTTTCGTAATCATGAGCGATGAAATTAAACTCTTCAACATTGCCTTTGCTGCGGATTAAATCCTTCTTTGCATCTGATGCATTGTGTCTCGAATAAGGGATAAGTGGAAGTCTCCGACTTTGACTACTACCAGAAAGTCTATATACAACACTTATGTCATTAGAAGACTTAGTTAGATCTAACTCAATAGCATTTGAGCTAAGCATAGAATATTCCTTGTAAATGGGATATTCATCTTTAAATTTTGAGGGTATTTGTACAATACTTTCAGGGACATACAAAGGCTTATCTTTTATGTATATTCCCAAGACCTCTATTGGGAAAATCTGTTTATTACCTATAGCTAAAGTAACTGATGTATTATCTTGGGATTGTAAATATACATTTATGGGTGAGGGTGGGGCTAACGCTTCTTTAATTAGGTTCTGATTAGAGTATAGAATTTCCTTCTTTAGTGACTTTGCTGGAAATGAACGATACATTATATTTGCGTTATGATTTAACACCTCTCTACTGTCAGAGTAAAAATCATCTAAATAACTCTTGGCAGAAATACGTTCGAGGTTCGCTACATATTTTCTCGCAAATTTTGGATCATCAAAAAATCTAATATTGGGCTCTTTCTCAGCTACAAAAACAATACTTAGTTCTTTAAGAGGAAGACCGCCAAACCCATCAAAACCTATTGGAATTAACTTTGATATTGTAGGATCATAATATGACCTTAGATTATGCCAATGTAGGGCATGCTTAGCTCCTGTTAAGTCTGCTATTGCAAAGAATCTGGCTAGTTTATCTATATCATATACCTCTGATGTCTTTAAACTCCCTACATATAAACTATAGAGGAGTTGTGCGGCTTTCTTATACTGTTTTGTTAAAATAGGGTTTTTAAATATTTTATTCTTTTTGAATAAGTCTACCTCGGTCTCGTAGAAGGTTTGCTCTAATGAAGACCCAAAGAGTGTTGTATCAAATTTATTTATGTCATTATATGCTTGTCGTACCCTGTAAATCTTTTCCCAGGAAACTGCCTCTGATAACTTTAATATAGGCCCTTCTTTGTATTTATTCGACTCTAATAAAATTTTATCAAAGTGTTGTTCAATCGCATAAACACCAAGATTATCTCCATTAACTTTAAGAGGTGTAAAAAAATATTTAAGCGAAGGTAATCCCTCTAACTTTAGGAGTTCATGAAATAACAATTCTCCAAAGTAGTTTCTTGTCCTAGGTGCCTGTAGGGAGAATTTGTTCATTCCATATAATGTCTCACCCTTATCAAGCTTTACTCTATAGGACCATTTGTTACCAACCAAATGATCTGTCCAATCCCCTTTAAGCCTTATCTTCGCAGGCACTTTCTTTGTAGAGTTGCTAACAGTAGCATTCACATAATCATTCTCTGAAGCAATCAAGATGCCTGCCTTTAAAGCATCTCTGCGTTTTTGCTGTAGTTTTTCAAGGTTAATATATTTGATATCAAGTGAAATCACTTCTGCGGGTGTTGATATACCTTTAATATAATTAAGTGGGGTATTAACTTTAAAGCCAGATTCTATTACTTGATAAGGGACTGTATCTTTTATAGATTGCCGTAAATGAAATGGAATAATTTCCTTTATCAGCGTCTTGTCGATAGCAGCCATAGAATAAACGGCATAAGTATACGTTGTGAAACCAACCAGCAATGTAATTATTTTTACGTATCGATAGCAAAACAAATTCCTGACAATACTTCTACCAGCCTTATTGTAAATTTTCCCTTTAATTAGCATAGTTATTGATGATTTAGTTTGTCAGGATCCCAGAGCTGTCAAGAAAATGAAGTGTTGCACCTGGAAGAGTTTCCTTTAGCTCATTCCGAATAGTTATTAAATCCGAATAGTCATTTACATCTATAGAGAATGCAGATTCGGAATAGTTGCCATCTTGAACTTCAGAAATTCTTTTTAAATTTACTGTTCTTGCGGTTTTAGAAAGTATTTTCACAATCGCATCGAAATCATTCTCTGACTTTGATGTGATCGTTAAATTCATTAATTGAGAGGGTTGAAATCTGTAAAACTTACTTCTGGCTATAATAAATAATGTAATAAGTGAAAAACCGATGAGGGTTGTTATTAATTGATTGGCACCTAGTCCTAAGCCAATAGCTATACTTATGAATATATAACTCAATTCTTCAGGTTCCTTTATTGCTGTTCTAAATCTCACGATTGATAGTGCACCTACTAATCCAAGCGATAGCGCCAATGATGATTTTACTATTGTAATGATTAACATAGTTGTCATACTTAAGAGTATAAAATTATTCGAAAATTCCTTTCTATTTGATATTGATCTACCATATTTTATATATACCAAGGCTAGTATTGCAGCTAAAGCCAAAGCAAAAAGCTGATTCACTATGAATACAAATGGCGGAGTGTTGTTAGATGATAATTGCAGCAATTGATTGGCTGACCCAACCACATCTCCTTTCATTTACCTAGATTTATAGATCATCTAGATAGAATGCCATATTGATTTCCCTTCGCTTAGTGAAAGTAACAACTTTTCAGGTTTTTATGGCTATGACAGGGGTATGGCCTTCTCTAGGTCTATAAGTTATGACTTTCTAACAAGAAGCAATCCTCAGGTGAAGAACGAATCTAGCTAGTTTCTTGTGCAAGCCTTTTTGTAATCACTGCATTTAGGAAAGCATCGTTTAATTCTTCTAATGGGTCATTGCACCAGTCAGATAGCGCAGTTCTCATCGCGCAAGAGCCCTTCCTATAGGCTTTTGTCATTTCTATGCCCGTTAAAGTATGGGCACCTATCAGTATCCGGTATACAAGCTCGGGATCGCTATGATCATACTTTTTGAGGTAAGGACAAAGTTCTTCCAAGCCAGCTTCAAGAGATACTTTCCTTGCTTTGATATGAGCTTCGAAAGATTCTTTGGCCACTAATCCGTATTTCTTGGCCCCCTCATCAGTAAAAATACTACCGATTTGATTTCTATTAACATGAGAATTATTGGATATACCAAGAAATTCCTCGATTTTTTGGAGTCTTTTCTCAAGGATATTATCTTGAGGTTCCTTTGAAATGTTTTGTAGTTGCTCAGTGATAAAAGCTGTTAGGGTTACTCCTCTCTTAATTGCTTCAGATTTGAGCCGCAACAACAGCTCTGGATCAATGTTGATATTTAGCTGGCTTCTTTCTGGTGACATTGTCTCGTCTTTTTTCATGATAATATCTAGCATAGCTAGAAAGACCTCAAGTGTTTAATAAATCGTTTACTACAATTGCCAAGTTGAAGATACCAGAAGGCCATTTTGACTAAGGCCTGCTTTTAATTCAAGCGAATGGTGTCTTTAATATAATTGTAGATCTTTATAGTGGATTCATATGGCCAAGAGGAGCTCGTGATCAAGACTTCTTGGGGTTTATTAGAACTTTATTTCTTATTACGATGGGGACTTTCTGGCAATTAAAAAATTTACTCAAAAAATTGGAGTAAATTAATTGAGATTATTGGTTATGTTTTGCTAGGTATCCTCTCTGCTTTTGGAGCCGCCAGTTCGTGGACATACGCTTGCTTTTTATGGAGGAAGCAGACTAAATACTTTTCTGCTTCACAGATAAATATAATGAAAAATCTAATAGCATTTTTTATATTTCTTCCAGTTATTTTTACTTTTGATGTGCAGTCCAATCTCAGAGAAGTATTGATTCTTTTGCTAAGTGGAATAATCGGGATTTCCTTGGGGGACTCTTTTTACATAACCTCCTTGAGGGCATTGGGTACACGCCGTACACTTGCAGTTGAAGCTTTGTCTCCAATTATTGCAACAATTTTGGGTTCAGCTCTTTTGCAGGAGATGCTCTCATTAAAGGTATGGTTAGGTATTATTATAGCAAGTATTTCGTTGATAGGAGTTGCGATTCAGAAAACAGAAGTTCATAGCTTTGTAAGACCTAATGTCACTAAAGCTCAAGGATTTATTTTTGCATTCCTTTCTATCCTATGCGCTGTAACTGCCGCAACACTATCAAGATACGTTCTTACAAACTCTGATCTGAATCCATTTCAGACGACAGAGATTAGATTGCTTGGTGGTATTATTGCGTTAATACCTTTTGCAAAAAAATATTTAATTAAATCAGTAATTTTATTGCCTTTTAGAGAAAAGTCTAGAATTTTTTATGCAACATTACTTGGGACAAACATTGGAATATTGTTACAGCAAAATGTTTTTAAATTATTGCCAATCGGATTGGGATGGACTCTCTTAAGTACATCCCCTGCGATTGCAATTTTCTTCGCAAGAGCCGAAGGAGAGGACCTTAACTGGAAAACTGTGGCTTTAACTATAATGGTGATCATAGGTCTCGGAATATCATTTATCTAATAAGCACTTATCAGTTCTTAATTACAATAAATGAAAGCCAAGCATATACAGAAGCCAGTTTGGTTTTTTTTTACTTGTCACTAGATATTAGATTTTTGTTATATCAGTAATTCAGTTGGGAAGTTGAACTAAAATCTTTCGACCCTCGCCAAGCTGTGTTTTGACTAACTATTTGATAACAGGCTCAAACCGTGGGATAGGTTTGGAGTATTGCCGACAATTGAAAGAAAGAGGAGATTATGTAATTGCAGCATGCAGATCTTCATCTCCCGATCTAGACGCGCTAGGCGTAAGAGTTGAATCAGGAGTGGACGTTACATCAGGAGCATCCGTTCTCAGCCTTAAAGAGAAGCTCAAAGGAATTAATATAGATGTATTGATTCAAAATGCAGGTATAGCTGAATTCAATTCACTATCAAATCTTGACCCTGAAAGTGTTATTCGTCAGTTTGAGGTCAATGCATTGAGTCCTTTGTGCTTTACTCATTCATTTCTTGGCAACATGAGAGAAGGTTCAAAAATCGCACTCATTACAAGCCGCATGGGATCTATTGATGATAATACCTCTGGAGGCTCTTATGGATACAGGATGTCTAAAGTCGCTCTATGTATGGCAGGTAAGTCTTTATCTATTGATCTAAAGTCTCGCGGAATTTCTGTAGCTATTTTGCATCCTGGGTTAGTCAGTACTCGGATGACAGGATTCACTTCTAATGGCATAACACCAGAACAATCAGTTAATGGTCTTCTTTTAAGAATTGATTCTCTATCACTTGAAAATTCAGGTACGTTTTGGCACTCAAATGGAGACATTCTTCCTTGGTGATTATTGCTTAGCTAAGATAAAGATTGAATAGAAACTTCCTTGTCTCTAAAATGATTCTCAATTAATTAACGGCCACTTTTTATCTGCAGAGGCTTCTTTTATTTGTATGAAGGGATCTTGCAAAAGAGGTTGGCTAGCATTTTTTGAATTGGATATAGGCCCCAGTTTGTGTTAGCCCTTTTTAGATGCTTGCTTTGTCTCATCTATAGCAAGTTTTCGATCTATTTGCCTTTTAGACATTGATATTCGAACATTGCTTTGCTTTTTTTCTCACGGTTGGTTTGTTCTGCTTCTCGCCATGTCTCACCCATTCGTTTGCACTGGTCCATATTCTTCATCTCAATTTTTTCCAGTCCACCTGCACCGGTGTATTTCCATCGAATAATTAACCACACACTTTCTGCTTTGGCACCAAGAGGTAATGCAATAGCAGCGAAGATGGGTAGTAGTATTCGGCGCATTTTCTTTGTTCTCTAAAAAGTTTGAATTGAGGTGTAACCCGGTTTGAGCACTTGCTCTACTAATTTGGCACTAATGACTTTGGATACATGGTTGGCTATGAATTTAGATTTTAGCTATAGCATTCGATCTAGGTAAAAAGTTTGTTGGAAAATGTGTGAATAAGAGAGAGGGTGACTTCAGCTTCTTGTGTTCACCTGAGGTTAAGTAGCCTTAGGAGGGTTTATTCAAGTGTGATTGCTGATAAAAAGGTCCCTTGACGAGTTGTGTCTCCTAGTATTCGCTGAATTGGATAGAGTTTGAGGAATTTAATTTAGATGTTTTCAACTTATAGATACTTTGCGATTGCTTTTGTCTGTCTCCTTATTCAACTCACTGCTCAACCTGCATTTGCTTGTGTTGAGGGACTGTCCTGGGGGATGGATCTTCAAAGTTTAGAGAGTCATATTGGTACAACTCTTGCGCCTGTTCCGGAACAGGTAAGTAGTGGGCTTTTTGAAGTTAAAGATTTCAAGCTTAGTGGATTGCCTGTGCAGAGACTTCGTGTTTCTGTTGATGAGCAGGATGGGTTGAAACAACTTGCTTATGAAATGGATTATGAAAACATGACGGAAGTCTTAGCTGGGTTGCGACATCGCTTTGGTTCTCCTGTTGGAACAAGTATTGATCTTGATGGAGGATCTTCTCAGCAGCAATGGATTTGGCACACAGGCGAAGATGTGATTACTGCAGTAAAGAGTGAAAAAAAACCCTTTTTACTTTCTTATAGGCCATCACTTCTAGACCCTTCGTCTCTTTAGTGGAGATATCTTCTTGAAGAAGCACAAGAAAAAACGATTTCATGACGTTGACTCCTAACCATTGTAGGGATTGGTTTTTAGAGAACTCTTTTAGGCTTTTTGTCGTTGGAGGCAATGTTGACAAAGGCCAAAGAATTCAAGTGTATGAAACAACAGTTCAAATTTCTCAGCTTTGCTTTTAGGTAAGCTGATGTTCTTGACGGGACAACTTTTCAAAGGAGTTGTAAGTCCACAATCAACGCAAGTTACATGATGAACATCTCTTTCCACAGGTGCGTATAGAACTTCACCAGTTGGAAGATTTCGAGAACGAACTAAACCTTTTTTGACAAGTACTTGTAGATGCCTATAAACGGTCGCTAATCCCATAGAAGACGTGCTTGTATTTAGATTTCGATGAATTTCTTGGCCACTCAACTCATCTTCACAATCTTTTAGCTCTGCAAGGATCTGATTTTGACGTGCAGAAATATTGGGATCATTTTTTGCCATATGACCAAAGAGGATTGGATCTTGTGGTCAAACCTTAGTGACTTATTTGCTGAATGTCTTTAATAGTGATGAGGCTGAACGTATTGGTCGTCTTGACAGGCATTTTTAATTTCTGACTCACATTCCTGGCTCACATGGACTTCAAGCACGTGATGGTTCAAGAAAAGGGAAATTAGCTTTGTATTCATACCGAGATTTCTTTACAAATAACGAATAGGAATGGTTATCATTATCACGCCTGTTAAAGGCATCTGTGTGAGGAACCTCATGAAACTTTTCCAGCAATTGCTGATAGCGCCTGCTGCGCTTGGGCTTATGGCCCCTGTGGCAGCTCAGGCCGCTGACCTGAACATTGATGGCGTATCCGATTATTCGGCAGCCGGCGAGCAGGTCACCAGCGCTTCTCAATTCTCTGACATTTATCCAACTGACTGGGCATACAAAGCTCTTTCTTCTCTGGCTGACCGTTATGGCTGTGTGGCGGGGTATTCCAGTGCCACTTTTGATGGCAGCAGCTCCATCAGTCGTTATGAAGCCGCTGCACTGTTGAATGTATGTCTTGAGCGCGTCACCGAACTTAGTGACGATGTCAAACGGCTTGCTCAAGAATTCCGTCCTGAGCTTGCTGTATTGAGGGGCAGGGGTGATGGCTTTGAAGCTCGTCTTGGCGAAATGGAGGCTGGTCAGTTCTCCCCAACAACCAAACTTGGTGGATTGGCAACATTTGTAGTTGGTGCCAACTCCTTTAGCGGAGATGCTCATGCCGCAGGTGATGAGAAGAAGCGCGCCGCCATGGCTGGTGATAGTGACGGAGGTACTGTTTTCAGTTATGACTATCAGTTAGAGATTGCTACAAGCTTCACAGGCGATGATCTTTTGAATACCGTTCTTAGATCAGGCAATTTCGGCAGCAATGGCTTCGGTGGAGGTGGTTATACAGAACTATCAACTTTAGAAACCGGCTATGACAGCAGTGATCAGTTAAAGCTTGACAAGCTTTGGTATTCATTCCCCTATCAAGAAGACTTCACTTTTGTCTTTGGACCGCTTGTAGGTGCTGAGGATATGTTGGCTGTGAATCCTTCTCTTTATGGATCTGAGACTATTCTTGATTTCTTTACCTATGCAGGTGCACCCGGTACATATGGACGTCCTTTAGGTGGTGGCGCAGGTGTTGCTTGGAATCAAGGTGACATAGACGTAAGTGCAAACTATGTCTCTACAAATGCGTCAAATAGTAATAGTGCTACTGGTGGTGGCATCCTCAATGAAGCGGCTGGCAATAGTGCTGTATTCCAAGTTGCCTATAGCAAGGACAATTGGGGCACAGCAGTTGCCTACAACTATGCCTCTACTGATCACCAGAATATTCTGGGTGGATCCACCGGTACATCCCTCGCTAACGCTGTACATGACATGGGCCCAACTAACTCATATAGCCTTAGTGCTTGGTGGGCACCCTCTGAGACGGGCATGATCCCAACCATTAGTGCGGGTTGGGGAATTAATTTAGTTGAGGACCCTGATGACTCCAACACTACCTATGAAAGTGCTACCACTCAGTCATGGTCTATTGGCTTTGAATGGGAAGATGCCTTCATAGATGGCAATACAGCGGGCTTCGCATTGGGTCAGGCGACTCATGTGACCGAGCTAGATCAGGATGGTGTTGCTTATCCAGGCAACAAAGCTGATTTTGATGATGACACCAACTGGGCGTTTGAGTGGTGGTACAAGATTCAGGTCTCAGACAACATTTCTGTGACTCCTGCAATGTTCTACCTTCGCAATCCCTTGGGTGATCAAACAGATACCAGAACTGGTAGTAACGAAGACAATGATGCCCAATTCAACAACTTGGGTGCATTAGTTAAGACTACTTTCCAATTCTGATAAAAATCTTTGGCTTAGCCAAAATTTTTATTGCGTTTCATTTGCCCCACCGAATCATTCGGTGGGGTTTTTTACAGAAACTTGGTCAAACTAGCTTCTGTTTTGAATTAAACAATTGCTCTTATTATTTTTGATAAGAGCAATTGTTTACTAGAATTTTCTTAAAGCATCAGAACAATATCTTTTAAACAGGTATTGAGCTTGTCCCTTTCGATCGGAACTTATTCCCTGAGTTCTAAACCCATCACCAAGAATATCAAAGGCTTTTTCTTTACAGTTAATGATCATTTTCCGCGCTCTGAACCAACCCTCTGGCTTGGCTTGCCCCTGAAGGAGCAGAGACCTTGCACAGTCTTGCGAACTCCCCTGTGAACAATTTATAGCACCAATAACGCCTGAAAAAACATTCCCAGCGATTTGCCTTCCTCTTTCAATTTCAAATCTATAAACATCAAAATACAATTTTTCTTCTTGGATACCATAATTTAAAGGGGCCTTTTTTGAAAACGTCTCACGAGTATCTTGAAGCCATTCGCCAGCAAAATTACCCACACCCATTGATTCATCATTAAAGCCATTCATAAAAGCATTAAATCTATTTTTGGGGTTATCATGCTTCGAAAGTAAATGAAAGTCCCCAACACTAAAAAAGAGATTTGCACCCTTAGTAAACCCTTCTAAAGGCATTAACTTGTTAGATATTGCATATGCCATGTATTTACCAGCTTTCCAGTCGGCCTCATTTTCCTCATTATTTAGATATCTTTCTCTGCCAATATGATGATTTACATGATGTCCAAATTCATGCGATAAAATTGCCAAACTAAGATAACTTAAATTAAGATCCTTCCTATCAGTAAATCCTCTAATTAATGGCCTTACGTCAAGAGTGATTTCATTTGATTCGGGACAGTAAATATTGGGGTATTGAGATACTGGCTTTTGCCCACAGCCCCTAAGTAATCCATTGTCTAGGCGTAATTTTGGAGCTGGGAAAGTCTCCCCTCGCTCTAGTGCAACCTTAAGCCAGTATAAATACATTAATTCAAAATGAAGCCTCAAGAATTCTTTGTCAGTGATATCAGCAATTGGTTCACCGTAATCACGCAACTTAACAATTAGTCTGTTATTAGAATTACCTGAGGATGAACTATTTTTATTATTTTTGGGGTAAATCCGGGAATAGTAAAGATAGCAGTCTTTGTAATCAATACCTCTCCTTGATTTGCATTTTTGGTGTGCTCTTGTATTTGGCTCACCAGCATTTAAAGCAAGTATGCCACTAAACAAGGCTAGGAGTAGTAACAGGCGTTTCATCATCCAACTAGCCTATCCGCATAGTCTCTCAAAACTTCTGTCCGTTTCGGTGGAGGTATTTCTTGTTGATATTCCCTACATAAATCAAAGAACTTATCTAGAAATTCCTTCATAGGAGTTTGCTGCCTGCCTTGAGTCGTTTAGGGCCTCATCAGAGTTAACAGAATGTGAGCTTATTCATAGATTCCTTTTAATGTGTTTCCCCTGCCTTTAAGGCAATTTTTATGTGCATACTAGTTACTTGCTGTCATGCTTAGAATTATGTGGCAACTAAAATATCTCACTATTGCAATCAATCAATAGATATAAGTACTTTGATTGGGGTGATTTTTGGTGTCTAGGTATATACGATCTAGTGCTATTTGGATAAGTGGATATAGAAGATCCAAAGAGTTGATGGAAACTAGGATTATATATTTAGTTTATTGCCTTTCTATGCTCTTATTCTTTTTATAATTTGCTATACCACTATGGTTTTGATGAATTCACGTTGTTGATTTCAGCCCCAACCTTTTGATGACATTGACTCAACATATGCTGCAACGTCACTTATCTCAGATGCTGACAGCACTCCGTCGAAAGATGGCATTGCATTTTTACCATTGGTCACTTGAGTAGCAATAGCTGCTTCATGATCTGAGTTGTAGTTAGCTAAAAAACTACTTAAATCAGCTTGAGAAAGAGTTCTTTCTGGGTTGACTAGATTTCCTCCTCCAGCATGACAGGCGGCACAATTTGCTGAAAAAACGCCTGCACCATCAGCCATTACGGTCTGTGGAGCGAAAAAGCTAATTGCTAAAGCTGCTATTGCTGCCAGGAGAAATCTCATGAGAAACAGGTTTGTTTTTATCCATTTTCGCGTGCTTTAGATCACTTCTTTTGGTCTTATCTTGTTTACTTAGTGTTTTGAAACTGATTCGAGGAAGCCTGCGGTTGCTTTTTCTTCTATGTAGCGCGTAATGCTGGAATAGGAATCCACAGAACTCTCCTGCTTGTTTTGCGCCTCAATCTTTAGTAGTCAGCTTCAAACTTCTCATGGGTGATTCATTGCAAAAGGCTTTTATCGGCGTTATAGCGCTCGCAGTATCATGCATAGCTATCGAATTAGTCCCTGTGTCTAGGCAGGCAACGTATTGGAATAGATGTCTTGCTAACACACTTGTTTGGGTCAACCAAGCACCTGATTTAAAGGGATGGGAAGGCAAAGCGAAGGAGGCTCTTGCTGTGGGTGTTTGTAATGGCGCTGTATATGAGCCCAAATTGAAGACGAATTAATTCCTTCTTGGATCCACGAAGCACATGCCTTCTTTCTTTGATGAGATGCTTTGCTTAAGAAAAGGTTGATTAATGTTCTTAGTGAATTGTCTTTACTTAGAAAGATTATTTGTAAAGTCAGCTTTTGTCTTTGTCCAGCGGTACCAATTTGGCTTTTGATTTATTTTTTCTTTGATTCTTTTTCTTATAATTTGAATATCTTTATCCGAAGGTTCCCAGTCTCTATATAATTCATCAGGCCACTGCTCTTGTTTGAATTCTCGCTCTAAACTTGGATTCATACCGCGCTTTTGCATTTCTTCTATTAGATCTAAATATCTTTTATGTAGGTATTTCCCTTTATTATAGAAAAATTTGACATGCCCGATATTCAAGGTGAATTCATTTGGCAAGTTTTCTTTTGTTGCCTTCCAATTTTTCGACTTTATTGAGCGTTGGAGTGCTGAACCAACCATAAAAATTTCTCTGTACTCTGCAATTAGATGTTGGTCAGATAATTCACTCGGCTCTACCAAGTTGATTCTTGTCATAGTTCAAAGATCCATGGTGGTGGCTTAATGGTGTCCTATAAGTTGGAATGGAGGCACTAATTTTTCAGATCCATCTGTGCTCAAGGCTTTTGACTCTCCACTGACTTGTGGGTTTGTTGAGCAGTCGTAGCAATCTCGATCAAAAGAGCTGGTGCTGTTGAGCCCATTACTTAAAAGCTAGTTGCTTGGAAGAATGTCTTAATAACTACAACATTAAATGGTTTGTTGCTAGTTTGTTAGGAGTTTCATTACGGAGGTGATCCATTGTCGTATCTACCGATCGGTCAGGAGCCAATGGTAATTAGACCAGTTGACTACTTACTGTCTCCTACCTTGAAAGGTTTCATGATTAATAGGTTTATATAGGCTTCTTATTAGATCTATTGATTAAAGAGCTGGTTACAAAGTAACTGGCTCTTTTTTCTTGAGTTCCATTTGACTTGAAAATGCTCCTGAAACTGATATTAAATTGGATAGAACTCACTTCCTGTTAGGGAGGGTTGACATCAGGTCTTGTGAGGGGCTGCGAGGAAAATAAATTAGCAGGATTGTTGATATGAGGCCGCCCTTTGAGGACTAAATTCTCGTGGCCAATTGCTTAGTTCCATGATCTTGCGACAATTTCTTGCATGGGCTTTGGTTGGCTCCAAGCTTGCTTTGTCAAAGGGAATGAGCATTAAGCCCTATTGCATTCTGTATCGGTTGATACAGAATGCGCCCACACCTCAAGGAGGCGCTTTCGGATTGTATTTACCTGAGAATCAATTAAGAAGCTCATTGACGCTTTGGATGATTCAAAAAAATTAGGTTAGTCGTTTCATTCTCTCGCAAGGACAATGATCCTATTAATGACTAGTCCTGATAATCTTTTTAGATTTGACGTCCCTATTCTTCAGGGTTTCCCTGCGGGGCTTCAAAACTAAATCTTTTAGGTTGCTTTAAAATAGAGCCCCCTCTGATATTTTGCGATTTTAGAGGTTGTTTTTTAAATATTGCTAGTTCTATATATACTTTTGGTGAAATGCTAAATAGGTTTTAACGCCTTGAATGTAATCTGATAGAGATTCCTAGGTTCCATTGCTTAGGTACTTTATGTTTGTTCATTAATCTCGATAATCCTGAATTATCCATGTTATATATCTTGCCCACTTGAGAGCCTCCTCATGACGCATGTAAATGAAGAACAATCTACCCTCTCTGGTGAAATGGATGCCATCGATGAATACTTTGAGTGTGTAACTGCATGCTCTATAGGTAATGAAGGCATTGAATGTACGACTCGTTGCATTGAGGTACATCTTAAATTGGAGGAAGACTAATGTTTACTACAATCCCATTCTACATAAGTAATAGAGGAGGCTCGATTACTTGTTTTAGAGGTCATGGAGGGCGTATATTTCGTTCTTGTTCTTCAAGTCGCTGTGTTTATTCCAGTGATTTACACTCTGCAAAAGCTTTTTTAGATAACCTTGAACTTAATAGGACGTTGTCTCCTGCAAGAGTGCTTGGTCCCCCACCGCAACGAAAGACAACTCTTAAGTGGAACTCTGATGGTGAACTTTCTGCAATTGATATGGCAAGAATTCTTGATAAGCTCGCTAATCCTGAGCTGACTCAGTGTGACTTGATGGGCGATTCCAATGATTCTTATTTAGACAATAGCAAGATGTCAAATTCTGATCTTTTATCTCTAAGTACTTAGATTTCCAGTAGAGGAAATAATAGAATTCTAGATTATTTATCTAAGATTTCGATCTAACTATGCTTTACAAAAATGCTCTAAGTTCATACTAGATATAGTTGATTTGTGGATTTCTATCATCTAACCATTGCCGAAACATTGCCTCCATCTACGGTCAGCAATGCTCCAGTGGTTCGCTCCATTAACGCTAGAGCAATAAAGGCGTTTGCAACATCACTAGTACGAACTTCTTCACCCAATAAGTTTCCTCCCATATATTCAGCTTCACTTATCCCTCGTGCTTTAGAACGCTTTTCAATCATTGCTTTGTCTAGTAGACCTGTTCGAATTCGATCTGCATTAATTGCGTTGCAACGAATTTTTTTAGGCCCTTCTTCTAATGAGTATTGCTTCATAAGGGCCAATAACGCAGCCTTGGCTATTCCATAAGCACCAAAGCCTTTCCCAGGATTTAGAGCTTGCTTGCTGATATTGAATAAGAGTTGCCCCCCAAGATATTGGCTTGCATCGTGGCAGGCATGGTCCTGTATATGGAAAAGTTTGCATGAAGCTTGGGCAATGTGTTGATGGGCAAAAAGGTTGAGCTCAAAACTTCTTCGCAAGATCGGTTCAGGAATATTGGACATTTCCCCAGTCCATGCAGATCCTGCATTGGAGATGACGATATCCAGACCACCAAACCTCTCTGCAATAGCATTAAAAGCTTGATCAACTTGAACAGGATCAGTTACGTCACACTCAATAGCAAAAGAATTGCGGCCACATTTCTCCGCGGTTAGACCTGCAGCCTTTCCATCCTTATCAAGTACAACAATTTCTGCACCCTTTTTTGCAAAA
The DNA here is from genome assembly GCA_003278365.1 of Prochlorococcus sp. AG-363-M17. GTDB lineage: Bacteria > Cyanobacteriota > Cyanobacteriia > PCC-6307 > Cyanobiaceae > AG-363-P08. Next base: position 53,155 of record QCFS01000005.1, read on the forward strand.
GCAACTGACGTTGCGGCCCCAATTCCGCTCCCTCCACCGGTGACTAGAACAATATGGCGAGCAAGAGGGGCTTCTTGTGCTTTTCCAAGCTTGGCTTGTTCGAGACTCCAATACTCTAAATCGAATATGTCTTGTTCCTGGACTGGCGAGAATCTACCTAATGCTTCGGCTGCGATCACAGTAGAAGCCCATGCTTCTCCAATGTCAGCTGCAATACTTGCAGCCTTCGAGGAGTTCCCCACACCTATTAGTCCAATGCCAGGAATAGCTATTAATCTAGGTAAGGGATCTAATTGCTTTTTTTGTCCTGAAAAACGTTTATTTTGCCGTTGAAAATAATTTTCATATTCATCTATATATTTTGACAATGCTTTTTCAACTGAGTCCTTCCAATCATTGAAAGCATCGTCAAAGTCAAAGTGATCTTTGTCTTTGACCTCTGGAGGCTTCTTTAAAACCAAAGGACGCGATTTGGTCCTAATCACATGATCTGGAGTTGCAACACCCCTACTTGACCAATCAACTAAACGCTCGTCATTTACTAGCTCTAGTGTTAATGGATTAGTTCTTAATTCAAATAACCATCGCCTTGGACAACTCTTGTTGATTGCGGCCCTTCCTAAGGCACCTCGCAAAAAGGGAAAAACTCTGGATGAGGAAAAACTCTTTAAAGAAATCTTATCAGGAACAAAGTGAACAGGCTTATAATTATCTAGGCGATGTTCCGCTTTCTGCACTAAATTTATCATGCGTTCATAGCTTTCTTGTGCAGTACTGCCAAATGAAAATATACCGTGCTTAAGAAGTATCATCCCCTCTAGATTTACGCCAGCTTTTAATGCCTCTACTTCTGCTTCTTTGTAGGCTTTGGAAGCTGCAATAGCCAGTTGAAAACCTGGCATGACATAAGGGACTATTGCAACACATGCTCCATATATGTCTCTGCAAATTTTTTCTGAGTTTTCTTGATCTGCAATCGCCAACAGAGCTAATGAGTGAGTGTGATCTACGAATTTCTGTGGTAAGAATGCATGAAGCAGTGCCTCTACGGATGGATTGGGTGATGTTGGGTTAATAAGATTGGATCGTTGAATTGAAACCATATCTTCATCACTGAGCTCCGATAGTTTGATTAATTCTTGGAGAGGCTTGAGCCGTACTGCAGGATGCCCCTGAGGTTCAATTGTGGACAGGTCCCACCCTGAACCCTTTACACAAAGCACAGGAATTGTTTCTTCAAAGAGACCTTTGACCTGAGTTTTGACTGAGGTGTTGCCACCACCATGCAGAACTAAATTGGGATCTGAGCCAAGTAACCGAGATGTGTAAGTGCGTAGCGCAAGGTCCTCGGAAACCCCTATAGCGGCATATGAGCTAACAAAATCTGCAGCATCTTTATCGGACCAAAGGTTCTGGCAATTCATTCCCTGGCTTTCATGTTGAAACAGAACCTAGTTCATGGAAAGAAAATTTAGATTTCTTCAGTTAGCTAGTTCATCAAAATCAGCATGCAATTGCTGCTGGTCTAGGTATATCTCAGTCTTTATGAGATTACTTCCATTAGTTTTAGCAATCAATCTGGGGGATTGCATAATGTGTCCATTCAGGCTGGACTGGGCTCCTGCTTTGACTAATAGTTAATTGGTAGCTACATATCCATTATTCAGTTCATTCAAGACTGTTTCATATCTTGCAGGAGTTCCTTTAGTACAAGGAATTAACTTATCTAATAACGCAGCTAAGCAAGTTATCCAGAGACTGCCTTTGGGAACAAGACAGACTTCACAAATATGCACCGGAGCTATTTCAAGAGAACCTTGATAAGAAGATAATTTGATGTTTTCTATTTGAGAGTAAAGCTCAAGCTCCAACAGCTCTGCTTCTAGATCGTTAATTTCTGTACCCTCGGAAAAACACTCTAGGAGTAGTTGATAGTTCATCTAATATCAGTATTGATAGACGCAAAAGGAATTGCTTTAAAAGGTTGGGAAGCCAAGATTGTTTAAAATTTTACTGGCTTTGATTGTTTGCGATTCATACAGAAGAACGTTTGTTCTCTCAATCAATCATCTTTCGCTGGCTTACTTTGACGCTTGCTTTTTAAGGCACCTCTACGCTTTTTCTCCTCGATTCGACGCCTTTGTATAGCACGAGTGGGCTTGGTGACTCGCCTTGCCTTTGGTGGTGGCTGAAGGCCTTCTCTCAAAATATCTGATAAACGTGCTAATGCCAATTGTCGGTTTTGATACTGAGAACGCTCTTCTGCTGAAACGATAATTAGGCAACCATTTAGCAAGCGATTATGAAGTTTCTCAATTAATTTGTTTTTGCGCAAAGGGTCAATAGAACAAGATCTATTTATATCGAAAATAAGCACAACTCTGCTGTTAGTTTTATTGACGCTTTGGCCTCCAGGGCCTGAGGATCGCGAAAAACGCCATTTCAGCTCTTTAAATGGAATAACTAAATTAGAATTGATAGTTAAACCCATTATAAAAATATCAAGAAGTTGCTTTCCCGGAAAACGTACAAAAATCTCATGATAAGGCAATCTTTAATAATTAGCTATATAAGGAAAAAGGTCTTATCATAGGAAAATTGTCTTGATTTTAAGTGTTTATCAATTACTTTATTAAGCTTGACTTCTGAGGGACTTATGATTTCCCTTGGATAAGTTTAATAGTTCCTCAATTGCTTTAGCCTCAATTAAAAGATGTATTTAAATACCCTCGATATAGAGTTGGAATCAGAACCTAGCTAATCTAGCTAATCTAGGCCTATTTTGCGGATTTCTAAATCTCTTTAGTCGAAGATTCCTGGTATTATCTATAATTGAATGAGGAGCATAGATCACTCGAATTAATCAATGATCTAATGAGTAGAACTCAGCTAAACATCTCCATTGATCCTGGACTGTATAGAGAGCTTAAGAAGTCCGCTCAGATGGCAGGTAAGACACTCAGTGGCTTTGTGTCTGAAGGCCTTCTAGCTCAAGTAGGAAGAGCTTCCCCTGATGCAATAGAGAGTAGAGTTAAGTTAATAGAAGAAAGAATTAAATTGCTAGAATTGTCTGTGGAACTTCTTCGTCAACGTGCTCTTAAAGAATAATCTTGCACTTCAGCAAGTAAGAGAATGCCGTCAATTCTTTTGTGATCTTTTTAAAGAGGAGATGGCGATAAGTACTATCAGTTAGGGAAGGACGTCGGAAAAGAACTTCTTAGCTATATAAGTATTTATGAATCATGGAATCATTCACAAGTCCTTAGGTTAAAAGAAGTTCTTTCTCTTAATAAGTTTAATCCGTTGGATTTTGAAGAATTAAATTCTCTTGAATAAGTGAAAGAATCTGCCTTGAGTGAGCTGAATTGGTGAAACTATTATCTCCCATATGAAGATCTTTAGGATTTCATATATTTATACTTGCAATAAAATCACTCGTTAAAGACTCTTTTTTCTTGAATTATCAATCTTCAGAATATATGTAGGCAACCCAGTTGCAAACATCAAATTAATATAAACACACTCTTTCCCTTCTTTGTGGTTACTACTTTTATCTCTGAGCAACAGAAGGTATTAGTTTGTCAATGATTGTTTAGGAAATCGTTTGCTAGAATTTAAGTTCAAAGTTAATTGAGTTGCTAACAGTCTCTTTCAAAGAAGGTCTATCTTGGAGCTTATTGCTTGTTATCGCAACGCCGGTTTTGAGGCCCTTTCAGATGGGGTTCTGTCTTTCTTTGATAAGCGCCTTGATCTTCAACGTAGTGGAGTGGTATTCGGCAATGATTCATTGTCAGACAAGGGCTTACCTCCAAAGGTATCCACCGACATAAGCCTTGTCGCACTTGATCGTTCGGATCCAGAGGCATTTGCTCTTTCAGATGTGATTACTCGAGGAGTTACTGCTGCTCTCGACCAATATCTTCAAGAACGCCCACTATTGAGAAAATGCTCTCCGGAGCAGTCTCTCTTCGTAATGCCTATTTTTAATATCCAACGCTATGCCCCTGGTGAGGGTTTTAAGCGATGGCATTGTGACTGGACTATCAGCGATGAGGTAACCGAGCCTGTTCATAGAGTTCTTGCTTGGATCCTTTATTGCAATGATATTGAGTCTGCTGGCACAGAGTTTTATTGGCAGGATCATCATGAACCTGCGGAGCGAGGAAAACTCATTATTTTCCCAGCTGGCCCATCTCATATTCATCGGGGACGAGTGACTGACAAAGGGACTAAAACGATTGCTACTGGCTGGATAAATGCAGGTAGTAGAGATTCTTATATCTCTCGCTTAGCACGTCCTTGAAACTCCAATTTGACAGCCACTTTTCAGATAAAGATAAAGAAGTTTTTCTGGTGTTGATTAAATGTTGATATTGGGTTTGTTCAAGGAGTTTTTCCCCTTACTTGCACTCGGCTATTTAATTGGGCGCTTTAAACCAGGACTTTCATCTCTAATAGCAGTACCTCTTATTAACTTCGGAGTACCAATCAGCTTGATGGGGCTTCTGCTGAAGAGTGGCATGGATTGGCACTTTTTTGAGGCTTTTCTTATGGCTTTATTTGCTATTGGATTGCTCATAACTTTAATGAGGATTCTCCCGAATATGAGAAGTCTTTTTGGGAGTAGATGCTTGCTATTGGGAAGTGTTTTTGGTAATTCAGGCTACTTCGGGATACCTATAGCATTGGCACTACTCCCAAGTGAGGCACTCAGCTTCAGCATTGGTTATGACCTTGGTGCCACGTTGCTTGTGTGGGCCATAGGTCCAATTATCTTCACTAGCACCTCTAGTGAAGTACTCCAAAAAGGTACTTGGGGAAGTCTTTTAAATGCGCTTACTCGAAGTCCTGCAACAAAGGGATTGCTTGGAGCGTTATTAATTAGGGCGACTCCATGGAGTGATCAAATCACCTCGACACTTTGGATTCCATCAAAAATTGTGATTGTTCTGGCATTAATGATTATTGGAATACGTTTAGGTTCTTTTTCTCCTCCAAATCATCCAAACCGAGAGGGCATTTGTTTTGACCTTCAGTCCAGCTTGCTTGTTAAACTACTTATTTTCCCTGCATTAATGTTGGTTCTTACAAAGGCATTTAGCTTGCCAATTTTGATGCGTGATGCGCTTGTTTTGCAGGCTGCAACACCTACTGCTATCTCTGTGTTGTTATTGGCTGAAGTAAGTGGGAAGGAGCAACAGGTTGCTGCTTCCTTAGTTGCTTCTAGTACTTTGGCTGCATTAATTACAGTCCCAATTTGGTCTTTAGTTCTTAGAGTACTTTTCTGAGCGTGATAGCTCTGAATACTTTGGATTAAGGGATTACCCAGTAGCCGCTCCAGTCAGGGATTATTCCATCATCTCGCCCCTGCGAATCGGGCTCCAAGAAGACTGAATATTCTTGCAGATTGATGATTTCAGCATGATCGTCCTTGTGAAGTTGACTTATAGGTTCAGACCATTTTTTGCGTGCTATCCATTTAGCTTTTTGGGCTGATGGTGCTACTACAAGCTCTAAGTGATGCTGTTCAAGCATTTCGCCAGTTTTATACCCTCCAAGATTGATAAACCAGAGCTTGTTGACTTCGTTCTTATCTATCTCCTTGGCATGCACTAGTTTTATTCGGTAGCCATCCACAAATCGAATTAACTTATAGCTGTCTATGTGCAGGCCAAGAGTGCAACCGATCCACTCTTTTTTTAGCTGCGGCAGAGTTGATTCAATTGTGTCCCCTATTACCCAACGAACATCATGCATCTCCACATGCCCACCTGGCATCCTTCCTCCAAGAACTACAAGATAGAGATTCATCTGGCCAGAATTTCAGTTCTTTAATTCAATGATTTCATAGTAAGGACGGTCTTCATAGTCAGCATCAGAGCAGCACATATCCCCGTAGATTTCTTCTAGCAAGTCATAGGCATCGTCAAAGTTATCGAAAATCTGAGATGTAATCTCATCCTGCTCTCCATCATGTCGGGCAATGTGAAATTTCATTTGAGTTTCGCTTCTTTATAGTTTTCAGAACATTGGGTTCTAAGTAAGAATTTCAGTTAGAAGTTCAATTATTGTCGCTTGTATGGAGGTTGAAAGGATATGCCCCCCTAAAGGCTGCTTAAATAAAGTGTAGTTGCCAAAAGTCTAATGCTTGAAAAAATATTTCGCACAGCCTCCATAGCAGTTCTATCTGTAATTTTAATCAGCTCGACCTTGCTCTTGGGATTTAACAGAGCTAATGCTCTGGAAAAAGACCTTATTCCACTAGCGGAAACTGCAACATCGGTAGAGCCAGAGAATGCTAATCCCTTTGGCATTGTTATCGAGCCTTCTGAAGAGACCCTATATAAAGACAATGAAAAATCAATAGATGGAATGAGTATGCAAGAAATTTTTGGTGACGAACAGATTTACCCTTTTGAGCAGGGACTTGGTGGGCATGGAGGAGCAACAGCCAAATAGATATATAGCTTTTGAAGAATTATCTAATATAAATTTGCCTATCAAATGAACTAAAATACTAACTTAAAGGAAATCCTTCTATATTCCTTGCTAATCAACTACCATACTTTCTGTAGACTTCATATTATAAAAACCATACTTGTAAATCTTTGCAAAGCTATTTCTAAAACTAGTTATTTAGCTATTAATAAGAGCAATATTGACTTGCCTTATAAGACTCCTTTTTTGGGAGTGTCTTTATAAGGTTGGTCTCCTATGTTAGGCGGTACTGTTTTGCTTTTTTCGGAAACGACCGCACCTCCCATGCCTCCCATTACGTCTTTTATCCATGCCTTGACCTTTGATGTTAGTGATTCAGCCATAGCTTTGATTTCATTTACGAACTAACTCAAGCTAACTTCTTTTTGCCTGAGTACCAATTATCCATTAATAAAAATGTGCTGACTTTTAGAGATTCAAGCATTTATTTGGGATTTCCTAATTGGTCTAACTATTGCTTTGACGTAGCTCTTTCTCTAATGATTCATCATCACTTCCTTCCATGACTCAAGTCTTAGACTAAGCCTTAAGACCATTAGATTGGTTTTAGCTTTAGTGACTCTTTGATCAGGACCCAACTCAATAAAGCACGTGTTGCCACTAGAAAAAAGGATAAAGCTGCTAGTGCCACGCATAAAGGACAGTGGGGAAATCCCATTTATACCTATAGCTAGAAGGTCTTCCTTCCTTTCTAGCTGATTTCAGCAGGTCTTATGGAAATAGATTCGAGGTTGATTTCGATGCGTAATGGAATGATGGGAAAGCTTCTTAAAACAAACTCATCTGCGCAGCCGGATGCTTGTTGATTGGTTCAGCGAACCATTCGGCAGAGCTCCATCCACTTAGCAGTGGTGTGAGTGCTAATAGTTCAGCATGACTTTTTACTGGTGCGATCCATTCCTCTTCTAATCCATTTGGAATGATCACGGGCATTCGATTATGAAGCGGACTTATCAATGCGTTTGGCTCGGTTGTTAATACGCAGCAAGTTTCAAGTTCACTCCCTTCGGGACACATCCATCGATTCCAAATCCCTGCAAGCCAAAATGGTTGAGAATCCTTTCTGCTTATTCGATGACCTCGTTCAAAGAAACCACTGGCTGGCAATAGACATCTTTTATGTTTCCAACTTCCTCTGAATAATTTCTTCTCTCCAACAGTTTCTGCTCTTGCATTGAAAGGTCTCGGTCTATCAGTGGCAAAGGGGTCTTTACTCCATTCAGAAACAAACCCCCAAAGCATTAATGAAGTTGATACTTTGCCTTCGTTCTTCAAGACAATGACAGGATCAGTTGGATATATTGATTCTTGTTGCGCATATTTCGCAGCAAAACCTTTTGGAAGATCTTTCTTTAAAACTGATGGTAGTTTCTCAAATTCAGTTTTTAGTTCATATTTACTGCACATAAGCAAATCAGAATTTGTCCTGACCAACTACAATGCACACAAGTTATTTAAGCGGCAAGGGCTTTTAGCCTATATGCTTAGCGCCTGAAACATATTTCCATTTTTTGTAGCGGTGTTTTTGTTGATTTTCTGTAGATACATTAAAGAACTTGCCTAGAAACCCCTCCCAAGGATTTTGTGCTTGGTTTAAGTCATTGAGCGATTCTTTGGGATTAGGTAAAAGAGCACAAAAGCTATTTAGCTTTCCTGATGAGTTTGTATACGGATCATCGAGGGTGGTTATGGCGACTAAAAAACCTACTAACCAATACATAGGAAGACCTAGAGAAGAGTGTTCAGTAATTAGATCAATACTTTATTTCAGCTAAGTCCAGCAATGCTCAAGTTGACATGGCTTACCTGACCCTTCAGCACTGTGCCAGTTGCTTTTGAGGCCATCCCCTTCTGTAAAATCACCTTGCTTAGGTAATGATAAATAACGTGAGGAGTAGAGATCCTCCGTGCAGTGGAAACAAGGAAACACTTGCTCATGATCTCAAGAAAACCCGCTTTTAGCGGGTTTTCTAGTATTTAGATATTCTTTGAAAATGCACTTTGTCGGATCAGGAAATATTTGTGTCTAGCCAACAAGTTGATTATTCTTATTTATGTGTTTTTTTAATCAACACTCTGAGTTAATAGCCCTTGGCATAGAAATAATAAAAGTTTGACTAAAACTTCTCTGTGTCTTCATGCTTGTTATTCGAAATCAATAGACTTTTGATTCCAATTCAAATCACCAAGTATAAATATGATATTATTTTCTCGTTAGAGAAGGTCAATGGTTGACAATTCATTCATACCATCATGGACTTATAAATATGATATTACATTGTATCGAGAAGAATATCTAAGTGCCATAAACACTGTCTTTGATTCCGGACGCTTATTGTTTGGCAAGGAACTTGAATCCTTTGAGGAAAATTTTTCAAAATATGTAGGCGTAAATCATTCCATTGGTTGTGACAATGCAACTAATGCAATCTTTCTGGCTCTTAAATGTCTTGGTATAGGTACTGGTGACACAGTACTTACGGTTCCTAATACAGCAATTCCTACAGTATCCGCTATTCGTCAGTCAGGAGCTAATCCTATCTTTATCGATGTGAATGATAATGCTTTGATTGATCCTGGCTTAATAGAGAGTTCTATCCAATCTTCAACTAAAGCAATTCTCCCTGTGCATTTGTATGGTTACCCATGTGAAATGGATAACATCAAACGAATTGCTTCTAAACATCATTTATTTGTGATTGAGGACTGTAGTCAAGCTCATGGTTCGAAGCTAGGTGATAAACGAGTAGGAAGTTTTGGTGATTTAGCTTGCTTCTCTTTTTACCCTACAAAACCTCTTGGTGGATTTGGTGATGCTGGGATGATATGTACTGATAATAATATTTATAGTGAGAATCTGCGGAAATTAAGATTCTATGGGATTGAATCAAATTATATAGCTGAGATTGATGGATATAATTCTAGAATGGATGAAATACATGCTGCTATTCTCAACAAAAAGCTTTCTCGCTTAGACGTTTCAATTAAGCATAGAGAGAAAATCCTAGATATTTATCTCAACGAAATTTCCTCGCCATTGTTGACCCCTATCCCTGTACCTAAAAATGCTTCAACCTCAAAATATCTAATACCATTTATCTTCAATGGTGATAGGGACTATTTTGTTGAAAGACTTCTTGAAAATGGAGTTGGAACTAATATTAGTTATCAAACACCAGTACATCTAATGCCAGCATATAAAGATCTGAATTATCTTCAAGGTGATTTCCCTCGTGCAGAATTTTTCTGTAGTCAAAATATATCATTTCCTATTTTCAATGATATGCCTGAGTCATTAGCTTTGCAAACTGTTCAAAAAATAAATGATGTACTTAGTTCTTTATATTAGTCAATTAAGCTATAAATAAAGTATACGCCATGAAAATATTCTTAGGTTATCGATAATGATTAATGGTTTAGGAATTTAAAAATTTTTTAAAAGACATAATTCTAATTTTGTGACCTTTCCCCAGTCTCTTTTGGATTTATATAAGTATTTCCTTTCCTATGACATGCTTTTCTGGGATTTGCCTAGACATCTTTTAGGAATTTCTACGCATTGATAGAGTTATGAAATTCAGAGCAGGTTATTGGTTCTTGTTGTGTGCCGATGCTCTGACCCGATATTTCATTCTGAAACTTTACACAACTACTTTTTCGATTAATTAGCCTGAACTTGCTTAATTTGGTTGATATGGACTCTAAAACATTACCTGTGAAAGAAAGGCTCAAATTACTGGTTGAGTCACTTGATGGAGTAGAGGAAATTAATCAGGCCTTGTCTCAGTCTCAAGACGCAGATGCAATGTTGGATGTTCTCCTTGATCTTTCCTCTCAATTGGAACTAGGGCTTACTCGAGATGATTTGACGGAGAATCCTCCCATACGTGATTGGGTTTGGTGGAAAAACAAAGAAGCTTTGGTGAATTTGGGAGACAATAATCTTCGCCATCAGCAAGACAGCTCAGGCAAGACCAGATGGGATTCTTGGACTATTCGCTTTTTCAAGTTCCTAGGAATCTGGCGTTGAACTAATTAAGTGGGAACTAAATTTGATACTGAGATTGATTACGGGCATTGCCTCTAACAGACAGCTGTAATTCTTGGAGATTGGTTTGAGCTAAGCCTTCTGATCGCTTCAATAGCCAGCATTTAATCGATTGATGTGAATCAATGGTCTAGATGATTGATCAAATCTTCCAACGGACAACGGGTTAACCGAACATACGTTCTTCACGTTGAGTAACACTAGCCGTTATATTTCGTTACATCCGTATTTTTCGCATGGAACAAACAAACTTTGCCATCTTTGAGCGAGCAATAGCTCGCCCAGTGATGATGGGCTTCGTGCTCCTTTTGGGAGCATACCTTGCTTCAGGCCAACTCATTCCAGGGGTGGTCTAATGAATAACATCAGTCGTTCTAGAGAATCATCCTATTTAGGTCAGCCTCTTGAAAAAGAAAAGGTTCTGGCCGAACAGATTAACGGCCGTCTTGCACTTGTAGGAGTGTTTGCTCTTGTTGGGGCTTACCTTTCAACAGGTCAAGTTATTCCTGGTATTTTCTAATGAATAACAACTATTGGACATTCGCTGAACAAACGAATGGTCGTTTGGCAATGATTGGATTATTTGCCATCATTATTAATTATGGCTTTTTTGGCCTAATAATTCCTGGCATTTATTGATCTGCTAATTACTCAAAACTCATTCCATTAGAATTAATGGAAGTCCAAGATATAGAGCTATTTGCGTAAAAATTAGTAATTATCTTGGAAAACTTTTTAGCTTAAGTGGCTCTCAGATGAATCATCTGGTTAATCACTAGGATGCATCTGAGATGCGACTATCTGAATTCTTTCATGTGAAAATTTAAATGCCTCAGAAAATCTCTACTGCTCTAAACTCTCCATTTAGGGAACTTCTTGAATTTACTTTCTTCTGTGCTATTGGTTTTGCTACTGGAGCAATGGGAATGTTATGAGTTTATGCCTAGCTTGCCTTAAGTCGGAGTTCTAGTCTGGAGAGATCGTTCAAGAAAGTACACCAAAAAAACAAATATTTGAAAAACAAATAATGACTCAACTTCCAACATTTCTAATTTTCTTGCTATGACTTCTTTAAAAATTGGTGATGCAATCCCTGACTTTTCATTGTTTGACCAAACAGGTAAGCGTAGAACTAAAAAAGAATTCCAAGGTAAGCCATTAGTCCTCTTTTTTTATCCTAAGGACAACACTCCTGGATGTACAGCTGAGGCCTGTGGATTTCGTGATAAATATGAATTGTTTAGGCTTCTGGGGGCTATGGTTTTGGGAGTTAACAATGATGATTTAGAAAGTCATCGTAAGTTTGCAGAAAAAAATACACTTCCCTTTCCACTATTATGCGATGAAGGTGATTCATTAAGAAAAAAATTTGGAGTTCCTAAATTTTTAGCTCTTCTAGATGGAAGAGTTACATATGTGATTGACTCAAAAGGAATCATTCGACATGTTTTTGAAGACCTTTTCAATGCTCCACGCCATGTCACTGAAGCATTAACTGTGTTGGAAGCAATTAAAAGAGACTAAAAAATGCCTAAAAACATCGTTGCATAAAGTTTGGATGACAAATTAATTAATTTATTGTTAATAGATTAATAATTAACACAGTAGGCAAGTTGAGCATGGATCTCCACGAGGCGATCAAAACTCGAAGAACAATTCATTCTTTTAGTACAAAACAGGTCCAAGAAACAATTATTGAAAGAGCCATAGATGCAGCCAATCAAGCTCCCTGCCATCGTCATACGTTCCCTTGGCGATTTTTCAGCATTGATCTGAAGAGAAGAGAGCTACTTGCAAATCTCGCTCTAGAGCTTAAATTTGCCAATCGCTTAGTGGATGAGGCAATTAAGGAGAAAGTACTGCAAAAGATTCTTAATCCTTCCCACCTCCTAGTTGCAAGCCAGGTGGTAAACCCTGATCAGAAAATTAGACTTGAAGACTATGCGGCTTGTGCATGTGCCATCCAAAACCTTTCTCTTTCTTTAGTTGCAGATGGAGTAGGTAGTAAATGGTCCACTGGAAAAATCACTACAGATAAAAAAACTTACAGAATTGTTGGGATAAATCCCCAGCGAGAAGAAATTATTGGTTTCATATGGGTTGGATACGGTGAGATACCACTTCAGATCAAAAGACCTCAAATCAGTTCTATCTTTCGAGGATCATCTTTAGCCTCTAATTAGTCGAGTAAGGCCTTAATAGTTATATACGACTTATCCAATACCAGGGATGTCAAAAGGGAGCTTCTCCTCGAATGCCACGAGGTACTTCTGAACAGCTGGGATACGCAATAGGGCTAAAGGTAAAACAATATTCAGACCAATCCAAGCAGCACCAAGTATTGCCCCCAACTTTCCATGTTTCTTTAGGAAGCTCTCTTTTGTTGCTTCTTCAGTCATCTCTTCAATGAAGTGTTATTCCTTAACCTCTTTCTAGCGTCTCTTACATGTGCGAGCATCGTCATATAAAGCTTTCACTCTTATTAGTTGATGATGGCCAAGCTAAGTCCCACTAAGCCAGATAAAGATCAACCTTGGAGAGTTTGGGCATTTGTTTTTGGTTTGAATCTTGTTGCATGGGTGGGTTGGTATTTCGTGCATGATGCCCCTTCTAAATGGTGAAAGTTCTTTTACTAGCCTCTAAGAAATTTGGGATTGAGTATTAGAAGTTGCTTTTGCAAGTGGTTTGTCTAAAGCTCTCATCAATTAAAAAGTGGCAATAGTCAACTTTTTGCGGAGGTCTAATACCTTCGCAAAGGACCTCATTAACCCAGTAGCCGTTTCATTCGCTAGTTGAAGACCTTCTACGAACAGTTCTTCGTCCCTCTGGAATGTCATCGACTTTGGAGCTTTCTTTAACAGTGGATTCTTCTTGATTTTCCTTAGGCTCTTCTCCTTCTGCTTTCATCTCTAAATCTAAGGAAGTCCCTATTACCATTGCGGCTTCAATAGGATTTGCAAGGTCGCCAATCGTAATGAGAGCTTTCAGAACGAGTTGTATGCGTGCTTCCTTAGGAAGCCCTGGGCGTAGTTTTTTAACTGAGTGCCAAAGTTCTTTTGATACTTCTTTGAGCAATTCTTTATCAGTAACCAAAGTAATTCCCTTGTAGGTACTCCTTTAAATGTATTCCCCTATTAGCCAGAATGCCCATTTTTGATTTGGTCTAAGGGTAATTGAAGTGTGAATCATATTCTTTGAAACCATAAAATTGCCTTCAGCTCCGAGAAAACAACTGTTGGATGGGGGAAAGGGTCCAGTGATACCAACCGATTTGCCTGAAACCACTAAATCTGATCAGTTAGCTTCATAAGGTTATATTTTGGATTAATCAAAATGAGTTGAATTTACCGGTTCCACTATCTCTGTGATTATCTGGGAGAAATGGAAAGCTATCTTTAGGACCAAGTAGCTCATCTATATTCATCTCCCTTTCGGCTCCCTTGGTCAAAAGTTGGTTATCTTCAGTCTGTTCATGCATAGCAGAAACCTCAGGGCTTGCTAGATCCTCCATAGTTGTTTCTTTTGCATTGGCGACCTCTGCAAAAGATAAAGTTAAGAGAAACAAGCCCAGGCAAAAAGAAAGGAGAAGGTGCATTAATCCCTCCCGTGCGCTGTTCGTAGGTCGCTTACAAAAGAGAACTGCACTCCATCATTCGATGAGCCCAGGTTTTGAATCAGCTTGCTTGTTGCGAACCTTGCTTGAGTAGAAGAGAATTTAGACTGGGTTCGGAGTGCTGCTGCTCTTTTGGTTGTGGCTGTTGGCTTAGTTGCTGTTGCGACGGCCATTGAGATATGGGTTGCTAAAAACAGACTAGATCTATCTACCAACGCAGCCACCTACTTGGAGGCTTAGGCGAGATCAGGTGTTATAAATCTGATGCATTGGAAACCATAATGATTCCGTTTAAGCCTTTGAGTTTTTGTAAGGGTCTAAGGACCACTTTTCTTTATAGCGAGTCCTTATCTCCAAAGCGATGATCATCCCCATATCAAGTGAGTGTTGCTTTGTCCATCAAACTGGTAGTTACTTGAAATTGGATGGTTTTAGGAATCAGAACTGCTGGCGCTTTCTTACCGCAAAACCTTTTTTGGTTACAAGGGTTCCTTCTTCTACCTCAATGCCTTTGACGATTGAAATTTCTCCTTTAAGGCCAAAGGAAGCTAAGTCAGAGCTCATTTGTTTGATTACCTCTGCTTCCACCCAATTCTCATCAATCTTTTCTGGGGTGACCTTTGCGAAAAGCTTGTGAGTTCTAGATGCTACTACTTCAGTTGAATTGGTGATTTTAACGAGAATCATTGAGGGAAAAGCGCTGGAAATAATCTAAGCAACTTTTTGACCACCTTTCATTGTTGCTCAATATGCGTAGGACTATTGTCCTAGTAATGTGGATCTATTGAGAATCGAGATTATGGGTTGGCAATTGCCCCCCTTCGGCGTCTGCTTAGGCCTTTTGTTGATTTCGATTGGGATAGTTGTTGGCTTTGATATTCGCCTTAAGTTCTCTCATGACAAGAATGATTCAGAGTGACTGCTCTTAAGCTATTTTTTTAGTTGAAGGGGTATTGATGCTGGTTGAGTTACCTTTTTCATTGATCTGGAAAGCTAGAAAGGAGAAACGTTAATGCTAGAAAAGCCTTCATACGGATGGAAAGACTTAGTTGTTGATGCGGCAATTGTTGCAGTAATTGTTGGCGCAGCTCTTTTGGCAGTGGGATCATTCCCTAGTATCTATAAAAGGTTGCTACTTTTTTTTTATAAATGAGATGGCCACCTAATCGTGCCTGGACTTCTACAAAAAAGCTAGAAGGCTGCCGTCATTTTCAAGTTAAACAGTTTGGTGGAATTGGCAAAGGAAGATGGATCGAGCTTTTTCCAGTTTTAAAAAAAGAAATTCGGATTAGAGTTCTTTGGAGTGAATTAAAGAAGGATACGTATTGGAGAAGTGGTTGGTTACAGCTCCCTGAAGAGGAAGATAGTTTTAGCCATGAGTCAACGTCTTGTATCCAGGCAAAAACAAAGGTTGAGTAAAGTTTGAGGAATACCACGAGCTTAGTTTTTGTTACTTAAAATTGTGTCTCAAGCAAAGCTCACGTTGTTATTTGATGGAGGCTGTCCTCTTTGCCAAAGAGAGGTCGCATTCCTTCGGTCAAGAGATAACTTGAAGAGAATTTTATTCGTAGATATTGATTCTTCTGATTATGATCCGGAGCTATATCAAGACATTAGTTATAGAGATGCAATGGGACGAATTCATGCCATAAAGGCTAGTGGAGAGGTCCTTAAAGACGTTCGTGTTTTTCAGGAGGCTTATCGATTAGTAGGACTTGGTTGGATTTATGCCCCAACTTCATTGCCATTGTTAGGGCCTTTGGTAAATGAGTTTTATCGATTTTGGGCCAAGTCACGCCTCTTCTTTACCGGTCGTCCTCCATTAGAACAGCTCTGCAAGAGTAGGGAGTTGGATGAGAAGTCTTAACTAGTAACAATATCGCTCGAAAAGATCTCTCTCTAGGAGCTCTTTAGATTATGGGAAAATCATTTGCTAAGGTTTCACAAAATTAGAGCCAGGAATGAAAATTTTTATCCCTTTGCTTGTTGCCTTCTCAATTTCTGCAAACCCATCATTTGCGTTGGGTTGGGGGGATTGTCCACATTCAAAAAAGGGAGCAAATCAAGAAAGTTCTGCAGAGAGAGAAGTTAAGACTGAGTCTTCTAAAGAACAGTAGGCAAATAAGGAAGGGTTTAGATGGCTTCTTTAGCCAAAAGTTTCCCTAGAAATCAAGCAAGATCTACAGAATTTACTTAGTGATTACATGTGTTGCACAAGGCATCCATAGAGTCCCCATTTTGTGAACACCCAAACAACCCAGCTTTTTGGCCTCCTTTTCAGCCTGAGACTTAGTGGGGTATGCGAGGAGGTTTTTAGAAGATGAAGGACTTCCAATATTAATGTTTTGTTGAAGAGTGCTCCCTTCTGGACTCCATACTCTGAGCCCCATAGTTGTTATTCCTGCAGAAAATATTCCCATACCTACCACTGAGGCATTGACGACTCCCATCGCCACCACGCCAAGAGAAACGACTCCCATTGGAACTATCCCAATACTGACGATACCCATCGGGACAATTCCAATAGATATGAATCCAAGAGGAGCTATACCTATGGCAATTTTTTTAGGCTTGCTCCCACAATGACCTAATTCTCCTGCTTGTTCCTTAGAGCTACTTGGAGCCATCTTCTTAGTGCTTTAGTGATTGTGATGATCAAGATGCTTTTTGCAAGGCATCCACTTGTTACCCATCTTGTGGGCACCGCTGCAGTTGAAATTCTTTGCTGCCTCTTCAGCCTCTTGTTTGGTGTTAAACAAGGCAGGGGTTCCACGAGTAGCTTCTTCCTTGACCGAGCAGGCACTTAGGAAGGTAAACAATAGAACGATGCCCAAGGGTGCTTGTGTTTTCAATTGTTTTCTTCTTTGTAAGTGAATCTAAAACATCATGCCTTTTTTTAGTTTTAATCAAGTTGATGGAAACCTAAGAAATATTGTTGAGTTCTTAATAGAGTCCTTCTTATAAGTTGATTGGTTAGATTCCTTCTAAGATTGGGTTGTGTGTTTAAATTGGATTCAGAAGGTCTTCAACATTTTATTGAATCATTACTGAGGTTGACAAACGTCTATGGACTGGGAATCAGCAAAAAAACACTGTCAAGATCGCAATTGGGCTTGGTCATTGGAACTGATTAAGCAAGCCCAAAAAGAGTTTGAAGACTTGGAGGGGAAGGTCAAGAAGCTCGAACAACAACAAAAAGCGCAGAGATTGTATAACTCCTGTAATTACTGATGGGAAAACTTCAATGGCAACCTAGAGAAGAAGAAAGAGAAGTGATGGAAGCTGTTTGGTTACAAATAAAAGGGGCTTGCGAAAAATTGAAAGAAGAAACCAATGCTACTGATGCCACTATCAGGAAGATGCTTAAAGAGATGGCTGATTGTTATTACTCATGATTGAAAATTCCAATGGAGGCTATATAGCACTCGCATTTGTTGCACTCGTCTTCTTTGGACTTCAGTTTTGGTGGTTAAGAATGACCATAATGAATGGCAGGAATCAGAGAGTAGAAAATCCTGAAGATCAGATGGATCTTATTAAGAAGAGACTTGAGACGATTTTCTCAAAATCTAAATAATTTTGCTTCTTTATATATTTTTAGAAGACAATCCCCCTAAAACAAGCTGGTAGAGGATTAATTAGTTTTTATGACTTCAATTGTTTGGAAATCTTTCTTAATTGCAAGGTTAAATAAGCTTTGTTTTTGTCACCATAAAGACATGTCTGACTGACCAGATGATCTTTGCATCCACGCTATCTTCCATTCTCCTTCAACCTTCTTAAAGATTGAGGTTACTGTTGGAAGGTCATCATTAGAGGTTCCTTTATAGATGAACTTTGAACCTAGTGTAAATACACACATGGCGGCATCTTCTCCAAAGAAATCAAGTTTATGGATTTTAGTAATCTCGGATGTTTCTAAAACAAGATCACCAGAGGACCACATCTCTGCAAACCCCTCTGCATCTATTGGATTACCACTCGGACGAATAAAACGAAAATCTGGGGTGGTGTTATTTATTAAGAAAGATCCCATACGATCTTTTGATGCGAAATCCTCAAGCAATAAAAGGATCTGTGCTTTATCAGACATTGGCAGATTGGGAACTTAGATGAAATATTAGTGAACTTTGGCCTTGGTTCGTGATTATATCAAGTAATTATGTTTAAAGGAATTTGAAATGCTTGCAATCTTTGCTTTTCGGTTGACTTCCCAAGGACGTTTGGTACCAGTAAGTTGGCATCATGCAGTTTCTTATTGTATTAGAAGATTAAGATGTCCTGCATAGGAGTGAAAATAAGTTGAAAAAGAATCCTCTAGCTTCTTTCAATTTTGCTGAATTAGCGGCAATTGATTGGTGGGTTTGCTATCAAGAAGATAAATATAAGTAACCTATGCTCCGCAAGCATGAAAAGGAGGCACTTGCCTCTTTATTTCTTCTCTCTTTTGGATCTGTACTTTGCCTGGACCGCTTCTATGAAAGTGGTTTGAGTGAAGGCCTTTTAGGTGTTCTTGGGGTTTTGATTGCTTTCGCTTCTGTTATTGGAATTGTTATATGGGCTGTGTTAGTTTTTAGCAAGATGTTTCGCCTATTGCGTAAATTTACGCAAGATGATGATGCTCCGCAGATAAGGGGATCTTGATTACCAAATAGTTAGTCTTAGATGTAATGCTTAAGGCTATCTTGACATTAATAAATAAATTGATATTTATTTGCTAATTAGAAGAATGTTCGGCTGCAACATATACACCTGTATGATCTTCGATTATTGAACTAGCAACTAGACCAGCTTCTTCAACTAAATCTCTGATAGTCTTAGCAGAGTACCTGTAATTCACAGGTGCTAATAGCCTGTCTTTAATATCTGGCAATATTGAAAGAGGACTTGTACCCCAGTTCATTGGGAATTTTGCTGCAAACTTCTTCCAACCGAAGAGGCTTAGGACTTTTGCTGGAATGATGAAAATCAACCATGATATAAGGGCCAAGAAAATACATAAGGTAATTTTAAATGGCTTGTTTAATCTGGAAATTATTCTCATGATTATAGTTTCTATAACTATGCCAAATCTTTTGAATAAATTTTTCGTATGGGACGTATAAACATACATAAATAATGACCCGCCTGGTTTTAAAACTCTTTTGCTTTCGCGCAGAACTTGTATAGGACTATTAGTATGGTGAATGACTCCATAGGAGTATATATAGTCAAATTGAGAATTTTGAAAAGGAAGGTTTAAGCAATTAGCTCGAATGATTTTAATTTTTATATTATCTTTTAGTCTTTTCGCAATTTCTCTACAATTCTCACCTATATCCAGACCAAATACCTCCTCAGTCTTTGATAGTTTAGAAATATAGTCTGTATCGTGTCCAGATCCGCATCCTAGATCTAGTATGCGCCCTTCGATTCTCTCTGTCATTCCGGTAATTCTTTGGTCCATTAACTCAATATGAATCAAAGAAGGCTTTAGTCCCTGTTTATGTAAACCACCACCCCAAGTTTCTAATGCTTGCATCTCAACTTTGCCTATATCTTTTGATTTAAGAAAATCAATATAATTTTGTTGAGAAGTATAGTTTTGGCTACAGTACGAACATGAAATCCTTTGATCCTTTGAAGCAAAACCAATTGCAAGGCTCTCTAGGCAGTTTGGACACCGTAATTGAATCATGAGTAGAGAGTATTGACTTGCTTTGTCTATCTTCTACTTATTGATTAGTTAATTACCATCTTTAGCCCATGAATCTACTTTTGGTTCGAATAAGGGTTTGGCAGGCTATCTTGTTAGGTTTCTTTTACGTCCTTCTTTAGGATCTATTCTCCTGATAGATCTC
>QCFS01000006.1 GCA_003278365.1 Prochlorococcus sp. AG-363-M17
AGGACTAGAACTAGACAAAGTAATTATTCATTCAATTGAAGCAAGTACTTTTCAAGCAACACTAAAACTCCGCCAATTAAAACCCGACAACGAAAACGACTCTATAGATGGAAGTTCTTTACTAGAAGTAGATGCACGGCCAAGTGATGCCATAGCACTAGCCCTTCGTTCGAATTGCAGTATCTGGATGCTCGAAAATGTTGTAGCAGAAGCCTCAATTCCAGTTGATGCAGACGCAGACGAAGAGGATCAAAATGAATTTCACGAATTCATTGAGAAAGTCAGTCCTGCAGCTCTAATTCGGCACCTAAATGACCGCGAATCAAATGATCAAAACCCATTTGATTCTTCTAAAGAAACTTAAGATTAAATCAATGAAAGAAGTACGAAGAGCATTTGGCAAAAATTATTCAGTAAGTCTCTTTACTTTAGGCACTATGAGAGCACTTAAGTCACCTGAAGCAATGTATCTAGTTGTAAAAGCTGCTCTTGAAATAGGTATTAATCATTTAGAGACTGCCCCCCTCTATGGTCCTGCAGAGTCTTATTTAGGGAAAGCAATTAAAAAGCTTGCAAGAGAAGGACTACAGCCTAATGGAGGTTGGATTATTACAACAAAAATCCTTCCTGGAGTAGGACTTCAAGAAGGTAAGTTACAAATAAAGAATATGTTATCGAGATTAGGAGTATCGAAACTAGAAAACTTAGCGATACATGGGCTGAATCTCACCGATCATCTTGAGTGGAGCATCAATGGCGCAGGCTCAGAACTATTGAAATGGGCAAAAGGCGAAAACTTAGTTGAACAATTTGGGTTCAGTTCACATGGTTCAACTTCACTTATTACTGAAGCATTAGAAAGTGATCTATTTGATTTCTGCAGCCTTCACTTACATCTACTTGATCAAGAAAGACTACCAATCGCTCAAAAGGCACTTGAAAAAGGAATAGGCGTAATGGCTATTTCTCCAGCCGACAAAGGGGGGCAATTACAGAACCCCAGCCTCACTCTTATTGATGATTGCAAACCAATTCCTCCTCTAGAGCTTGCTTATCGTTTCTTATTAGCCAATGGAATTAGTACACTTACGGTTGGAGCAGCTGATCCTAAAGATCTAGAGATAGTAAGGAAGCTTGTGAATTCTGATAAAGCCCTAACTGAGATAGAAAGAAATGCAATAAAGACAATGCAAAAGAAAAGAATTGATAGGCTAGGAGCAAGTTATTGTGGACAATGTAGGGCTTGCATTCCTTGTCCTAATAGTGTCCCTATTCCAGAAATCCTGCGATTACGCAACCTTTCTTTAGGGCATGATCTAATTAATTTTGGGAAAGAAAGGTATAATTTAATCGGAAAAGCTGGTCATTGGTGGGAACAAGTTAACGCCACTGCCTGTAAAGAATGTGGTGAATGTCTTCCAAGATGTCCCAATAAACTACCTATCCCAAAACTTTTATTAGATACTCACAATCTACTAAGGGAAAGGGATGGGAAGAGACTATGGGGTTGATTCAAACCATCTTTTCTCTAACTTCTGGACTTGAACCTGACTAATTGGAGGTAAAGACCAACACTGCGACCAGAATTCTTCTGTTTGCAGAACTATCTCCCTATATTCAAAAGGAACTTTTGAAATCTGTGCCTGTATATCTTCCTTTGCTACAGGGGGAATCCAACCATCTGCAATAAGATTCCCTAATAGTGGTGGTGACCATACCCTCTCTATCCAAGAAATAGGGAGGGGCTCCTTACTGGTTTTAGAAGAAGCAAGTAAAGTCCAGTTAAGAGGTGCTCCTTGTTTGGGTAAAGCAATACTCAAACGGGGATCAATCCTAGCAGTTTTCAAACATTGGTTTAAAGGTAACACTGCAACTTTTGCATCCTTATTTAATATCCAGTTAATAGCATTTCGATCATCAAATGTTAATGCCTGTGATCGTAGTTTACTTAAACCACCTCTTGAAGATAGCCTATCTGATATAGACATTACTAAACGAGGACTACTTGGCAAGATAATTTCTTTTTCAAGTCGAGGATCTAATAAAACGTCCCATCGTTCTTTTGCATCTTTCAACCATTCCTCACCATTACGAAAAAGCATTACCCATGGTGAGAAGGCTATTGGTAATATTCGATCTGAAATGTCAATTTCAAGGCTGCTTAGGAAATCTTTCGCCAAAAAATTTAATTTATTATATATGCTTGGATATGAAATTTTTCTAAATTTATCTGTTGGCAATCTTCCCAACCAACCATCTCCAATTGCCAGAAAATCTGCATTATTTACTAACACATCCTGGAAGATATCTTTACTTGTAGGGGCTTTTATAGGTTTATAACTCCATGTAGGGGGCAAAGCGCGAAGCAATTGCTTGGGCAAGACTTCTGGAGAAGCAACTAAAAATTGTTTCGATACATTTTGCCCACACCCAGCAATAATATTTAGCCCTGCAAAAACAGACAGTCTTAAAAAGTTTCTCCTTCTCAAAAGGTACTCATTCATTTAAATCACCTGATAACAAAATCAAATCAAATGCTCTGGTGATTGTCTTAATTCCAAGAATGCTTTATCGCAAGCATCTACTAAGTCTTGCAAAGAAGCCCCACCAAGCTGAGCCAACAATGCAAGTGCTCCTGCGCCTACACCTTCCTTAATAAATCCGATCTCATAATCTCTAAGGGCCTGATGAGCACTTGAGTAAAAATGTAGTCCCGTAGCTATACCTAAAAGACTTACATGGAAATGATCAGAGATGCGGTTCATAAGTAACTCCAAAGAACTAACACCTGTTTTTAATTTAATCGTTTCATCTACGAGCCACGCAGTTGTACCTATGACAACTAATTTAACCAATTTCTGCCGCAAGTCGTATGGCAAAGAAGCTAGTGCCAAGGCTAGTACTGCCATCATCTGACTACCCCCACCTAACAAAACTGGCTGGCAAACTTCTAACGCTCCAAGCAAAATACCCACAGCAAGAGGCTGAAAGGGATCACCTATCGCTGCTACTAAGTTCTTTGGAGATGTACTGTCGCCACATGCCCCTGCCCTTAATGCCTCAGTTACGACTCTTGTTTTCAAGGCAATTGGGGGATTGCGAGAACTTCCACTTATCAGATCCGCCACAGAGATCCCTAGGCCTGTCAAAACAGCCTGTGCTGTAGTAGTTCCACCTGGCACACACTCAGCAAGAATGAGAGGTCCCTTCAGTTCCATTCCAATTTCTTTACCTCTTTCCCAAAGTGCATTGACACGAGATATGTCCATAGCCTTTCCGGTTGTAATACAAGCTGATGGACCAAGATCATGAGGCTCAACAACCAGGCAAGGGAATGATGGTTGTTGATATAAACCAACAGCTAAAACACTTGGTTCAACAGCAATCCATTGCCTGGCGACATAACTAATTAATGCTGGCGAAACTCCAGCCTTTAGAGGTGGTAATGAGAATTTCCTTTTCCCTCTTGGACCATATAAAAACAACTCTGCATCTGCTAGTGCTGTATATTTTCGTGATTGAGATGTAGCTCCGGCGGAAGATATTCCCTTACATTCAGCCGTCCTGGTCCCAGCTAAAAGCAACAAGAGAGAAAAGGTTTTGGAATTAGTTGCTGACAATATATTCATCCACTTCTGAACATTTACTTCAGAAGCACCTTGCCCAAAAGCTCTACACCCATCAGGCAAACTTGGGTTGAACAAAACGCTCACTTAACTAAAGAGGGTCTAATGCAACTAAGCCATACAAAAGTTGTGGCGGTTCTGGAATATTTGCTTTTAAGCGTGGAAAAACCCAAAAAGCCAAGGCATGTAATACCAGTACATAAACCACTTCTTGAATTACAACCAAAGCCAATGCTGCTATTTGCACCAAAGTTATATCTGGGGCCATTTGAAGATTAAACACCAACATGATTCGATCTAAGAGGCTTGCACCAGCACGAATGATTATCACCCACAAGTTTTCGCCTAATAACACAGACAGTACAAAAACTCTTATCAAAAAGCCTATTGTCCCAAGAACCACTCCAAAGCACCAACTAATCCACCAACTCAGGCCTCTATGCCAACTCCATCCCAACCATAAAGAGAGCATTCCATATGGGAAAAGAAGCAAAGGACCTCGAACTGGACCCATTAAGACGGTCAACAACAACACTGCGATTGCTATGCCTTCCAAACCAGAACGTGCTCCTCGTTTTATCTGAAGCAGAGCAAGAGGCAGTGGCAATGCCAATCTAAAAAGGGCTCCACCAAGAGGGATGTAATAGAGAGCAATCCATATCAAAGATGTAGTCGCTGCCAAATAAGAGCACTCCATCATCCTTAAAGCTTGTCTCCTACTTAGAGGGAGAGCTTTTTCCCTACGCCCTTTTACCTTTAGAAACTTCTGCAAAGAAATCAACGCTTATCCCTACCCTCTCTTCGCTTGATAGACCCAAATGATTCCTCTAACTGCAATCTTTCAATCATCTCAACTTCAAAACTTACTCCTGCATTCCTCAGAGCCTCAGTAACCACTTCCGCAGGGGCAGAAGGATCTGCTTTTGAGAGTTTAATTGTTATGCGATAGGGGTGAGGAATTAGAGGTCTTTTTTTAATTAAAGATCTTTTCTTGGCAAGATTAGGCGTTTTAAAAAGTCCAGGAGAAGGCTCTTTATTTTTTACCTTTAGAGTATCTTTCCCCTTTCCTTTCGTCACAACTTTAGAACTTGGGTTAGGTGGTCTTGAAGTTTTCATGACATTATTTTCAGAGGGAGTTATATCAAAACTGTTTGCAAGCTCCTTACCAAACTGACTATTAGAGCAGGCTTGTAGTCCAAAAGAAAAAATTAGAAATAAGGCAAATCTCAATCCATTGGCATTTTTTATTATGGTAATAGATTGAATCCTCATCAAGGCTTACCTGGTTTAATAACCCTTACTGAACTAGCTCTTAAGCGGCCTGTTTTAGTTAAAGAAGGAGTCTTCTTCTGCGAAGCAGGTGAAGACTTAACAGATGAGGATTTCCCTTTAACTGAAGTCTTTGGAGAAGACTTCTTACTATTTTTCGGTGAACTTTTGGGACTTCTACGAGTTTTCTTACTGGCTGCCTTAGCCGCTAATAACTCAACAGCTTCAGCAAGAGTTATGTCTTCCGCAGTTTTACCTTCAGGCAAAGAGGCATTGATTTTCCCTTGCTTTACATACATTCCATATGGGCCATCGAAAACCTGGATATTGTCTTTTTCTCCTTCAGGAGTTCCAAGATCCTTCAAAGCAGTTCTCCCTCCACGCCCACGCTTTGGCATAGCCAACAGCTCAAGAGCTCTCTCAAAACCTACTGTCAAGACGTCATCATCCCCTTTTAAAGAACGATAATCAGGCTTCTCTCCCTTACCTCTATTCCAAACTACATAAGGTCCAAATCTTCCCTGGCCTGCTTGCACCTTCCCGCCTTCCGGATGTTCACCAAGTAAGCGAGGCAATCTCAATAAACCCAGAGCATCTTCTAGTGTCAATTGTTCTGGAGACAACCCTTTGGGTATTGAAGATTTCTTAGGTTTTGGGTTTTCATTACTAACCTGACCTCTCTGTACATAAGGTCCATATTGACCAAACAGAAGATAAACTTGTTCACCAGATTCAGGATCTTCTCCTAAAGATTCAGGACCATCTACCTTCTGTTTAAGTATCAATTCAACTTTTTCAGCATCTAAATCTGCAGGAGATGTTTCCTTAGGAATATTTGCTTTAATTAATTCCTCATCGCCGTCATCATTCTTTCTCTTTGCTTCCAAATAAGCTCCATAACGACCTATACGAACAGTGCATGGGAGTCCTTCTAAATCAATCGTTCGAGAAACACCAGAATCAATATCTCCTTCCCTTTTTATAACTTGATTTTCTAGTCCTTTGTCTCCTTTGTAGAAGTCTTCCAAATAAGGCAACCATTGAACCTTACCAGTTGAAATTTCATCAAGAGTTGACTCCATCTTTGCAGTAAAGCTCATATCAACTAATTCAGGAAAATGCTCCTCCAAAAGAGCTGTCACAGCAAAGGCAGTAAAACTTGGAGTTAAAGAATTATTTTGTAGATCTGCATACCCTCTATCAACTATTGTTCCAATAATGCTTGCATAAGTTGAAGGTCTACCTATTCCCTCCTTCTCCAGGATTTTCACCAAAGAAGCTTCGCTATATCGCGCAGGAGGTTGTGTTTCATGACCAAGTGCCTCCAAATTTTGGGGTTTTGGAGTGTTTCCCTTCGACAAGTCAGGAATAAGAACCTCTTGTCCCTCTAAAGCAGCATCAGGATCATCACTACCTTCTACATAAGCTCTAAAGAAACCAGGGAAATCAATTCTTTTGCCAGTAGAGCGAAATTTAGCCTCACCGACGCAAATATCCACACCCAACATCGTCAATCGAGCATCAGCCATTTGGCATGCAACTGTTCTCTTCCAAATCAATTCGTAAAGAGCAAAATCGCGACCTTGGAGCCCCGTATCTTTTGGAGTCCTAAAATTCTCACCCGCGGGCCTAATTGCCTCGTGAGCTTCTTGTGCATTTCTCGCCTTAGTGCTGAACTGGCGAGGGGTTTTGTTTAAAAAATTCTTTCCATAAAGAGACTCCACACATCCACGAGCAGCATTAACAGCCTGGTCAGAAAGGTTTACAGAGTCAGTCCTCATATAAGTTATAAATCCTCGCTCATAGAGGCCCTGGGCACATCTCATCGTTTCTCGAGCAGATAAACGAAGTTTTCTATTTGCCTCTTGCTGAAGAGTGCTTGTAGTAAAAGGCGGCACAGGCTTCCTAACCATTGGCTTCTCTTCGACTGCCTCAACGGTCCAAACCGACTCATGTAATTCTTTAACAAGTACTTGGGCTTCTTTTTCCTGGAGTAAATAAGCAGAGGATGCAGCCTTTAAAGAACCAGTTGCCTGATCAAAATCATTACCTGAGGCTATTTTCTGACCTCTCAATTGAGTGAGTCTTGCCTCAAAAGCATTACCTTGATGCTCAAGCTTTGCCTTCAGATCCCAATAACTTCCACTCCTAAAAGCCCTTCTAGCTCTTTCACGAAGTACTAGTAATCGTACGGCTACAGATTGAACCCTTCCTGCTGAAAGTCCCCATGCAACCTTTTTCCATAAAAGAGGAGAAAGTGTATATCCAACTAAACGGTCCAGAATTCTCCTCGTTTCCTGAGCATGAACCAACTCCATATCAAGGTCTCTTGTCTGGTCAAGAGCCTTTGAGATGGCCTCCTTGGTTATTTCATGAAAGACCATCCTCTGAACAGGCACTTTGGGGGCTAGAAGCTGTAAAAGATGCCAACTGATGCTTTCTCCTTCTCGGTCTTCATCCGTCGCCAGGAGCAATCTCTTGGCGCCCTTTAAAGCAGCCTTTAGCTCCTTGACAATCTTTTTCTTGTCCTTTGGGACAACGTAGAGAGGCTCAAAGTCAGAAGTTGTATTGACTCCGATTTTCGCCCACTTTTCTGCCTTTTGCGCAGCAGGAATCTCGCTTGCGCTATTAGGAAGATCTCTTACATGCCCCATAGAAGCTTCTACTACAAAACCCTTTGGCAGAAAAGCTTTGATGGTCTTGGCCTTTGTAGGGCTCTCAACAATGACCAGAGTATGCGTCACTCGCAAAAAAAAGAACTTCCACAATCTTTATCGCACCAAAAGGCAAACTGCGTAAATAAACCCTTTACGAAAGGTTTGATTTTGTTTCACCGCTAGAGTCAGGGATGGCCAATTAAATCTTCCACTCAACATGCCTGAGATGGGCTCGTTGCTTCTATCAACTCAGGTAGTGGCTTCGCCAGCAGAACTGCTAAATATTTCTCTAAACGCAGGTGCAGTTGCACCGGAGGCTTTTGTCCTAATTGCATTAATTGGAACCCTTATCGTTGACCTAGCTGGAGAGAAAGCAGCTGCACGATGGGCTCCTCCAATTTGTTATGCAGGACTGACAATCGCACTCTTGCTCCTTTTTCTCCAATGGAGCGACCCCCTTCAGCCTGCTTTCCTAGGGGCATTCCTGGCTGACAAACTTGCCATTTCCTTTAGGGCAATTGTTGCGCTTTCAACACTCATTTCCCTCCTTATCAGTTGGCGTTATGCAGAACAAAGCGGAAGTCCTGTAGGTGAATATGCCGCAATCCTTCTTGCTGCCACCTTGGGAGCAATGCTCCTATGTGGTTCTACTGATCTAGTAAGTGTCTTTGTCTCCTTAGAAACCCTTTCAGTAGCCAGTTACCTCCTGTCTGGATACATCAAAAGAGATGCAAGGAGTTCAGAAGCCGCTCTGAAGTATCTACTTGTTGGTTCTGCCGCAGCAGCAGTATTTCTATACGGAGCATCCCTTCTTTATGGATTAAGTGGCACAACAAGTATTGAGGGTATTGGGCTAGCTCTTGTAAATAGTCCTACTCCGGTTGCAGCTATCTCACTTGTATTTGTATTAGCAACAGTTGCATTCAAGATTGCAGCCGTACCCTTTCACCAATGGACGCCTGATGTATACGAAGGCTCACCAACACCCGTAGTGGCATTCCTATCTGTGGGATCCAAAGCGGCAGGCTTTGCCTTAGCCCTCAGATTACTAATTGGTTGCTTTAGTTCATTTGATAGCCAATGGAAACTTCTTTTTACTGTTCTAGCTGTCCTAAGCATGACGCTGGGCAACGTAGTTGCTCTTGCACAAACCTCTATGAAAAGAATGCTTGCTTACAGCTCAATTGGCCAAGCAGGGTTTGTAATGATCGGATTGGTATGCGGAACAGAAGAAGGTTTTGCCGCAATGGTTTTATATATGGCCGCATATCTTTTCATGAATCTTGGGGCATTTGCTTGCATAATTCTTTTCTCATTGAGAACAGGTAGTGACAAAATTTCTGACTATGCTGGCTTATACCAAAAAGACCCATTAATTACACTTGGGCTAAGCTTATGCTTGCTATCATTAGGAGGAATCCCTCCAATGATTGGTTTCTTTGGTAAGATTTATTTATTCTTTGCAGGCTGGGCAAATCATCAATACTTACTTGTAGTTGTAGGACTTGTAACTTCGGTTGTCTCGATTTATTATTATATTTCTGTAATCAAAATGATGGTAGTCAAAGAGCCTCAAGAGGCTTCTGAAGTGGTCAAGTCTTACCCTCCTATCAAATGGGGCATAATTGGAATGCCGCCGCTAAGGGTTGCATTAGTTAGTTGTGTAATCTTTACTGCCTTAGGAGGAATTTTTTCCAATCCTCTGTTTCAATGGGCAAACAATGCAGTAGCAGATACACCTCTATTGCAAGAAGCAATTGCCATGACAAATCATCAGATTTTTGGTTAATCAATCAAGCGAAATTAAAACCGTTGCTTCTCTGGTTGAAGTAAGTAAAGTTTATGGTGAAGGCATTAGTGAGGTAAAAGCACTTGACAAATTAAATCTTAAAATTAATCAAGGAGATTTTCTTGCTGTAATGGGAGCAAGTGGTTCTGGAAAGAGTACTGCAATGAATATTTTAGGGTGCCTAGACCGCCCCTCTTCAGGCAAATACAAGCTAAATGGAAATTCAACCGAAGAGCTTGATGATGACTCACTAGCTGATATAAGAAATAAAGAACTTGGTTTTGTATTCCAACAATTCCACCTACTCCCACAATTAACAGCACTAGAGAATGTAATGCTTCCAATGATATATGCAGGTTTTGATATAAATCAAAGGAAGCAAAAAGGAGAAGAAGCTCTTATCCGCGTGGGACTTAAAGATAGGCTAGAGAATAAACCCAACCAGTTATCTGGCGGACAGCAGCAAAGAGTTGCTATTGCGAGAGCAATAATCAACCAGCCTGCATTACTACTTGCAGATGAGCCAACTGGTGCATTGGACTCCAGAACCACCAAAGATGTATTAAACCTATTCGAGGATCTACATTCTCAAGGCATAACAATTGTACTTGTAACTCATGAGAATGAAGTTGCCTCAAGGGCAAAAAAAATAGTTCATTTTCGTGACGGCTCAATAGTAAATTCCAGTAATAAAGTATAAATAAATAAACTTAATCACCATCTTTTCCAAATATATTGCTTTGTTCCATCAATAACTTTCAAACCACCATCAAGAGAAATCCCTTCTACCTTTAGCAATTTGCCAGTATCTGCATCCAAAAAATCCCTTACCCAGAGGCGCTCCTCAACTTGACGACAGACCCAAGCAGGTTCCCGCAAATATCTCATTGCCTGTTCTAAAGCTATAAGAACCTCAACAGTCCACTGATTCTCTCTACACCTTCCTGGCAAAAGAAGCTCTTTTAAAGCAATTCCTCCATCAGGAACATGATTTAAAACGTTGAGTCCTAATCCTATGCGGGCGAATCTTGCAATAGGTCCTCTATGAACAATCCTAGGTAAAAGTCCGGCCAATTTTCGCTCTCCAATAAGTAGATCATTAGGCCATTTGATTACTGGAGAAAGACCAAACCTTTCCAGTCTTTTTGAAAGAGCTAATGCAACAGCTATTCCAAAAATCCCTGGGCTTTTTGTTTCACCGAACAAAGGCATTGCTGCGCTAAGCCAAACGCCCCCTGGTGGTGATTGCCAAAATCGACTTCGCTGTCCTCTCCCATGCCGCTGACAACGCGTCAAAACAGCACAAGAGCTTCTTTGAAGAAACGGGTTTTCTTGAATCCATTGAGAAAGAACTATCTCAGTACTTGAACAAACTGGCTTCCAGAGAAAATGCCAATTACTGGTGCTCAAAGCATTTGCTTTCATCAAATGAGCTACTCGAGATGCTCCCTTCCAGGATTCAATTCTCAAAACACCACCACTTTCCTATTCGCTCTACTGCCTCCTCTAATTCGCTAACAGGTCTAACTAGTGCCAACCGAAGCCAACCTGATCCCCCTTGACCAAATCCAGAACCAGGCGTTAATGCAACACCTGTTTTATCTAGAAGTTCAGCAGCCATTGATTCATCCTGCAAACCACGATCAAGAGCCCAAGAGGGAATAGGCAACCACAAATAAATAGCCATAGAAGGCAAAGGCAATTTCCATCCAATTCCATCAAAAGCTTTTACTGTCCTATCTCTACGATCTCTATAAATTTCAAGAATTTGCCTAGGCCAATGAGCCTCTTCTGTAAGAGCAAGAATAGCTCCCCGCTGCAAAGCAAGAGAATTATTGAAGTCCACAACACCTTTCAAATCTTTCAAAGCAGCAATCAAGGGTTCTGCTCCGATTGCAAATGCTATGCGAAGTCCACCCATACACCAAGCCTTAGAAAACGAAAAGAACTCAATTCCACAACTTCTCCATCCTTGACATCGCAGTAATGCAGGGGCCTCGCCCTCCAGAGCGAGATCAACATAAGGATTATCATGGGCAACAACACAATTGTTTCTTAGTCCAATATCCATTGCTTGTTCCAACCAACTCTGATCCCCAACAGCCGCAGTTGGATTATGAGGAAAACCCAAAATCATTATCCGCAATTGCTCCAATTCACTTGTTTTTAACAAAGCAAAATCTGGCTTCCAATTATTCTCAAGCCTAAGAGGAAGGCGATTTATTTGAGCATCAGCCAGCAATAAACCGCCAAGATGAGATGGATATGAAGGGTCTAAAATAAGTCCTCTTTCTCCTGGATCCAATACCGCTAGAGGAAGATGTGCTGTGCCTTCCTGAGAACCAGTCAAAAGCAAAACTTCTTTATCAGGATCAACAGTCACCGAAAAACGCTCTTGAGCCCAAGAAGATACCGCTTCTCGAAAAGGCCTAGTAGCATCATGTAAGCAATAAGAAGAACTTGCAGGATCTCCTAAAGACTTTGATATTTCCTCAATAACCAATGGTGGCGGCAATAGGTCAGTAGACCCAAGAGACAGATCAATCAAATTGTGTTTAGTAGAGTCAATAGTATTTTTTTTATAGGCACATTTCCTTAAGTCATTTCGTGCAAAAACTCCTTGCCCAAGAGTCTCTATTCGCCTAGAAACTTTCATTTATTACAATCGAAAGAAAATGTTATCAAGCATTTTCCAGTAACTGTTCTAAGAGTAATCCTATAAATCCAATAAAGAAGCTCTTACTTTTGGCTTTAAGAATAAATTAACTTCTCAACTATTAATTACTATCAACTGATCTCTTTAATTCTTCAAAATCTGCATCCAATTCCGAAACTTCAACCTGTTTAATTTCATCCTTAGAAAACTGATCATTCTTACCATCTAAGGAGGTTTTTAAATCAACTGGAGGCAAAGCAACTGCCTCAGCGCCCCCTTGAAGTTGTTTACGCAAAGCATTTAATTCATCGTCCAAATCATCACCTCCCTCAAGGGCTGCAAACTGACTTTCCAAATCTGCACCGGCAAGTTCTGCGGCAGCCTGACTTGTGGCTTCTAATGCCTGAACTTTATCCTCCATACGATCAAAGGCTTCCATAGCAGAGTTGGTGCCTAAAGAGCCAACTGCACCCTGCAGCTTTTGCTGAGCCTCAGCTGCTTGTGCACGAGCTTTAAGCATGTCCTTCTTCGTTTTGGCCTCTGCAATTTTCCCTTCAAGAGCAACCAAACTTCGCTTGAGCAAATCAACCTGTCCTTCTTGTGCCTTTAATTGACTCTTTAAAGAGGTCGCAGACTCGTTAAAGCTTTTACGCCGACTTAATGCTTCCCTAGCTAAATCCTCTTCTCCCTTCTTCAGAGCAAGTTCCGCACGTTTAAACCATGTTTCGGCTTGGTCGCTGGCTTGATCAGCCTGACTCAGAAGTCTTTTTTGGCTAGCTATTGCAATTGCTACTGCCTGTCTAAGCTTGACCAAATCAGCCTGCATGTCAGAAACAGACTGATCCAAAATCTTAGCTGGATCCTCTGCCTTACTGACTAAATCATTGAGATTGGCACGAATTAAACGACTGAACCTATCAAAGAATCCCATTGAGGCAATGAGTGAAGCCTTACGGAGACTAGCGAGGTTAGAGCAATACTCCACCTAGATTGTTCAGATGAATTTAAATTCGAATAACGGAAAAAGGGATTTTCATAAAAAACTGCCTAATGATTCAGCGTCGCAAAAGAATTTCTCTGCTCTTAAAAACTGTCTTAATGAAGTCCAGCACACCTGGAAAAAGGAAGGGTCCCTAAGAGCTCTAGTTCAGGAATGGTCAAATATTGCAGGGCTTCAGCTTGCCGCAAATTGCTCTCCTATAAGTTTCCATCGTGGCGTCGTTGTAATTGGCGCTAGCCACCCTCAATGGAGACAAGCTCTGTTATATAACCGTCCTCAACTTCTCGCTGAACTTCGATCTGCAGGCTACAAAGTCAAAAGCCTGAAAATCCAGCAACATCATCCCACCGAATTACCAAAACAACAAAGTGTATTCAATACTTGGGATAAGCATCCTAGCCGTATTGACATCCATGGGATGAGTGAATGCAATAAATGTGGTAGTCCTTGTCCTGCAGGTGAAAAAAATCTATGGGGAAAGTGTAGTTTCTGTAAACGCCAAGAATTAAATAAGTAAGCTTTTAAAAAACCTGTCTTTCATTTTTCCAGTACTGAAAAATCTTAATACCTTTCAGGTCGAGGACTTTGCCAGTCAGGATAAACACCACTTCTTCTTAGATCATTAGCTCGTTTAGTTAATTTATTTTTATCAATACGCCAAACCTTATAGATCCCGAAACTTCCTAATTTTTGAGGTTCTAAATTTCTCCAATGAGAAGTTTCAGCTGTATTGCTATCAATTACTAGTAAAAATGATGGAATTCTATTGTCTTTTTTGATCGCCACGATAGTTTTATTCAACCTGTTTTCATTCCTCAAACGGTCCTCCAAATTAACAAGTGCCTGAGGTGAACGACCCTCATAAAGAATTATTTTACTTGTATAAAAATGCAACGATGGCTTCATCACTCCAACCATTGCAAACTCTTCACCAGATCTTTTAGACTGAAGGAGTAATTCTGAAGCCTGACGAACAGGAAGATGCCTTAATCTGTCACCCAGGCTCCAAAGAGGAAGGAAAGTAAATAAACAAAAAGAAAGTAATGTTCCTTGTATAGGGATCAAACTGGGATGATTCAAAAAAGAGTTCATTAAAATAGCTAAAACAGTAGCAAAGGTGAAAAACACTGCGGCACTAAATGGAAGGTTACTTTCTAGCAATTCATCTGCTAGCCCTGGCATCTCAGGGTCATTAATTAACGGTATCCAAGCTGGAGCGCTCCAAAAAAGAGTCGCGATGGCAAGCAGTGTCATTATGGTTAAAATCCATGCTGATACTAAAATTTTGTTTTTTTGTGTTGAGAGGCTTGCAGTTATCCCAATCAATAAAGAAGCTGATGGGATAGCTGGTAACCAATAGCTAGGTAGTTTGGTTGCTGAAAAGGTAAAAAACAAGAACACAGATATAAACCAGCAGAAAGAAAAACTCATTAATGAATTCTTTCTTTCAAAGCAATCAATCTTCCTGCCGACAAGACATGTCTTAGATGTTTGAACAATCCCTAAAACTAGAAAAGGAGTAAATGGTAAAGAAGCTAAAATCATTATTAATATAAAAAACCACCAAGGTTGGAGATGACTATTGACAACAGATGTAAATCTCTGGAAATTATGATATCCAAAAAAACTATCCAAAAAAGCTTTTCCCTCAACGAGTACTTCCAACAAATACCAAGGAAGCGCAATAATTGAAGTAACGACAAACCCCCTTAAAGGCTTCAATCGAGCCAGAAGATACCCAAAATCCCTTTCAAAAAGTCCAAAGAGAAATAAGACAAATACAGTAAGGACAATTGCAACTGGTCCTTTTACGAGTACTGCTAAGCCTAAGAAGAACCAAGAAAAGAACCATGTTTGAGAGGAGCTGGAAACGTATTGCCTCCACTGAAATAAAAGGCTTATGCCAAGAGTTGAGCAAAGGAGAGGGTCACTTACAGCCGTCCTGCCCCACAGGAGTATCAAAGGAGACATTCCAAAAGCCAAAGCAACCGCAATTGCCGTCCTTCTTGGGTAATGATCACCTGGTTGAGGCCATCGCATTACTGTGTCGCCAAGAAAACACATCATCAAAATCGACGAAATTGCAGAAGGAAGTCTTGCGGCCCATGTCCCCAATGGATCCCAGAGTTGATGACCTGGCAGCCCATAAAAAAATGCCATCATCCAATACACCAAAGGAGGCTTGTCATAACGGGGTAATCCATTAACTCTTGGAGTAAGCCAATCTCCTGTTTCAGACATTGCTCTCCCAGCTGAAGCAAAGAGGGGAGGGGTCTCATCTACTAATCCAGTAGAACCAAGTTGCCATATAAAAAGCGCTATCCCTATTGCAAAGATAAGAAAAATCCCTCGATTTCTTTTCAATTTAGAAACCACTAAATTCTCACCATTTATCATGAGATCAACGAAGAGTTCTCTGAGTAATTGACTTCTAGACCATGGAGAATCCAATCCTCTACATGTTTTGCAAAAACATCTAGAGACGCATATTTTTCAACCCAATTTCTACAGGCCAATCGGTCAATCTCATTGACCTTCATTACTGATAACTTCAAAGCCTCAACATCATCAGGTTCAACCAACCATCCCGTCACGCCAGAGTTAATTAGTTCTCCCGGTCCTCCACGGTTATAAGCAACTACAGGGACTCCACAAGCCATCGCCTCAACGATCACATTCCCATAAGCTTCATTCCACTTAGGTGTATTAATCAACGCACGACAGTTACCAAGCTCTCTCTGTAGATCAATCGTCGAATGAAATCCTCTCCATTCTATTGTTCCAGGGGGAACTGAGGCCTCTACTCTTTTTGCATAAGCTGAGTCTTCGATTAACCCCCATACAAGTAATCGATCTTGAAGAGCTGTAGCAACTGCAGCAGCATCTTCTAATCCCTTTTCCGGGGCAATTCGACCAACCCAACCCAATGGGCCTCTGCTATTGAGATTTAGCTCGTATTGGCTTAGGTCAAAACCATTCCCAACAATCAAAGGCTGATGATGCAATAAAAAATCACTGGCTTGTCTCTTGGTATGAAAGGCAAATCGAGAGTTATGTGATCGAGCAACATCCCTAATTAATTCCTTCATGATCCGAGAAACGCCACCCATGCTTATCAAATGGAACAAACGTTGTTTGACCCTTGGTGTAAGCCATATAGGCAGCCAGTCATATCCAAAGTTAACAACCGCATCTGCTGAGGCACCCAACTCAAGCGCCTGCTGCCAAAGCCTAGGCAGTACTCCCTCTAAAGGAATCAATGCTGGGCCTGAATATTCTCTATGTTGCCAACTAGGCTGTTGAACCCCTGACACCTGTCTTAAATCAACCTGCTCGCATCCTGGAGGCAATACAGAGCCCTCTGGAGCCAACATCGTAATTGAATGCCCAAGTGAAAGAAGGCCTTTGATTAACGAACTTATAGTCAATTCAACTCCTCCACCTCTACCACTTCCTAAACACCCCACTGGAGTGCTGACTAAAATGATTTTCAAAGGAGTAAAACTCATTGAATCTGCTCTCCTTCCAAAGAAGAAGAAGAATCAGAATGACTAGGCTCCCAAAATCTTCTTCGTTGACTTACTAAAAGTACTGATATCAAGATCAAGCCCACCCCAAACCACTGAAGATATTGAAGTCTCTCCCCAAGCCAAATCCCCCCAGCCGCCAATGCAAATACAGGGGTCAAAAATGCAAGGGTACTAAAACTTGTTAGATCCTCTCGATTTGCAAACCAAAAAAACAATCCATACGCAACTGCACTGCCAAGCAAACTCGCATAAGCCATTAGGCCCCACTCAAAAGGACTCCATCTAGGCAAAAGAGAATCACTGTAATCAATTAGATGCCATACAAGCAATGGGATACTTCCTAAAACCATATGCCAACCTGTAACAGCTACAGGATCACTCCTTTTGCATGCATATCGAATTAACACGGTTCCGAATGCCATAGCCATAGCAGCTCCAAGCATCCACCCTTCACCATTATTAGCTAGCGAGGGCAATGATGAGGGCTCCCCTAAGAGCCACCAATGCTTGAGTAAATCAGGAGGAGCTCCAAGGAAAATTATCCCCAACAAACCAAGCATTAACCCAAACCAACCGATCGGATTAATCCCCTCTCCAAAAAGACTTCTAGCTAGCAATGCAACCATTAAAGGCTGTGAGTCAATCAAGACAGAACCTAAACCTGCACCAGTTTGAGCTAAACCCTTGACAAGAAAAGTTTGGAAAAGGCTTGCATCAACGAGAGTAAACAACAAAAACCACCACCTATCATTTTCAGCAATAATCCAGCTCCTGCCTAGGAACGGCAGTGATAAAAGTATTGCTATGCCAGCAGGCAGAATCCTTAAAAAAGCAACTATCGATGGGCCCCCTGAAGTTACTAAAGGCGACATTGCAGCCATAGCTGTCCCCCAAAGAGCGAAAGGGAGAACCATTAACAACCAATGTCGAATTAACAACATAAAGGCAACATGCTTGGTCCTTTTTAAGATCCGATCAAGTTCGCATAAACATCATGCCTTGGCCTTGGCGTCGCAAATCCCGCAAAAAAATTGCAAGAATCTGCATTGATGGTCCGATTAGCAGCTCTACACGAAAGTGGTTTCTAAAAGCCATTGAACAAGTTGAACAGAGAGAGTTTCCTGCTCTCCTGCTTCGCATCGATAGTCCTGGAGGGACTGTGGCTGATAGCCAAGAGATCCATTCAGCATTACTAAGACTACGAGACAAAGGTTGTCGCGTAGTTACAAGTTTCGGCAACATTTCTGCATCAGGAGGGGTTTATGTCGGAGTGGCTGCCGAGAAAATCGTTGCGAATCCAGGAACAATTACTGGCTCAATTGGAGTGATACTAAGAGGAAACAATCTTTCTAAGCTACTTGAAAAAATAGGAATAAAATTTGAGACCATCAAAAGTGGGCTTTACAAAGATATTTTGTCCCCTGATCGCCCTTTATCAGAAGAAGAAAGGCAGCTTCTTCAAGAGCTAATTGACAGCAGTTACGATCAGTTTGTAAACGCTGTTGCCCAAGGACGAGGCCTTACTACTGATGAAGTGAAAAGGTTTGCTGATGGAAGAGTCTTCAGCGGTGAGCAAGGAAAAAGCCTTGGATTAATAGACGAACTTGGTGATGAGGAATTTGCAAAGCGGCTTGCAGCAAGACTTGCCGATCTTGACGAAGAGAAAATTCGCCTGGTTAAGCTAGGTAAACCACAGAAAAAACTTGCAGGCCTAATACCTGGAGGAAAATTACTGTCAAAGCTAATCGACTTATTAAGTCTTGAATTAGCAAACTGTGGCGAAGTCCTTTGGCTCTTTAGGCCATGAATATGGCTACAAGCACAGAAGGTTTTCGTCTAAGAGGCTTAAGAGGAGCCGCAACTTGTTCCGAGAATTCTGAAGAAGCAATCAAAACAGCAGTTACTGAACTTCTTAAGGAATTAACTGATCGGAACAAGCTCTTACCTGAGCAAATTATTTCAATTACTTTTTCAGTCACTCAAGATCTAAACGCCTGTTTCCCTGCCTCCATAGCAAGGAAACAAAAAGGGTGGGACGAGATAGCTCTAATCGACTGCCAACAAATGGCAGTCCCAGGTGACTTAACAAGATGTATCAGGATTCTTGCTTATGTCTGGCTGCCAAATCAACAACCACCCCAACATCCCTACATAGGAAATGCAAAAATCCTTCGACCCGATAGATCTCGCACCTACTGACAGATGCAAGGCCGTCCAGCATTTGATCTTTCTAACAGGTTCCTTAAGAGAATCTCCTTAGGAACTTACCGAACAGAAAACAAACTCGAACTCAATGATTAGAAAAAACCCTCTAAAGTCTTTTCTTTGCAATGGAGTCCTTTCCACAGCAGGACTATTTGCAGGAATTGTGGGGACTGGCCTTTTAACCGAAAATGCCAATCTTCTAAAAGCCAAGGCATCCAATCTCATTGAATTCAGATGGAACGCCTCAAAGGACTACAACAGACTCTATTACTACCAAAGCACTGCAAGAAAAAGGAAAAGAGCTACCTATTACTTGGTCATTAAAGAAAAAGATCGCAAAACCGCATTTATAAAGCTAAGGCTTACTGTCCCAAGTCATTTTGAGGCGAAAATTAAGGCAAAAAAGCTCAGTCTCTGTCGACTTAACCTTGGAGGGTTCACATCTAAAACGAAATGTATAGAAAAAATCCCTGCTGTTTTTGAAATTGCTGATGATCAATCAGCAATTGAAATTTTTCCAAACAAACCAGTGCCTGCAGACGGAGCTGTGGCAGTGGTCATGAAAATCTTCAATCCTGAAGACTCTGGGATGTACCAATTTAATGCGCTTGCTCAAGCACCAGGCGACATCCCTATAACCGGTTATATCGGTAGTTGGAATATCGATATCGAATGAACTGATAAATTAATCAACTTAAGAAAGACCCCGACAGAGAAGAAGGCTTATGACCAAGCGAACTTTTGGAGGAACCAGCCGTAAAAGGAAACGCGTTTCGGGATTTCGCATAAGAATGCGCACCCATACAGGCAGGAGGGTGATTCGAAGTCGTCGAAAAAGAGGTAGGAGCCGAATAGCGGTTTAGCTTTTGAACAGACCTTCAAATAATTAGAAAAGTCTTTCATCTTTTCTTTATCAATCAATTAAACGATGGTTCTCCCTGCCTCGATGCGATTAAAAGGCTATAGATGCTTCAACCACCTCAAAAGATCAGGGAGGGCATTTCATGGGCCTTCAATGGTTTTAAGAGTTGTCAAGGCAAAACCGCATCTCCTGAAATCACATCAACACAACACCTATAGCGAAACCTGCAAATGTGCTGTAGCAATTAGCAGCAAGGTAAATAAAAAATCAGTAATAAGAAACAAGCTAAGACGCATCTTCCATTCCCACCTCACAAAAAGACTATGCCATTCAGGACCTAACCTCCCTTACTGGGCACTGATTAGTCTTAAACCAGTAGCCTCAAAAGCAGAGCACACAAAACTGCTACAAGAATGTGATCGCTTACTTAATGAAGCAGGACTCGCCTCATGATCCTTAGTAATGAGGAAATCTTCTATGAAGGAGGGCCTGCGAAAGGGGATTTGATTTTGAATATCCTCGCAGCATTCACAATTATCGGGCTGCCTTTTACTGTTGGAGCTGTGGTAAGGGCTCTATGGCTCCGTTTTAAAATAACCAATAAAAGAGTCTCAGTGACTGGAGGTTGGCTAGGAAGAGACAAGACTCAAGTCGTTTATAGCCAAATCAAAGAAGTCCGTGCTGTCCCAAGAGGATTTGGATCATGGGGAGATATGGTGCTTGTTCTTGAAGATGATTCTCGTTTAGAGATTCGCTCAATTCCAAATTTCAGAGAGACAGAGAAATACATTTTTCAACAAATCAAAGCAAAAAGGGGGCAAAATACAATTCAAGCGCAGAAAGGTTTTGCTGCTTGAGCCCAAAAACTAGTCGAGAGGCTAGTCAGTGGTGCAAACTGGCAAGACT
The DNA here is from genome assembly GCA_003278365.1 of Prochlorococcus sp. AG-363-M17. Classification (GTDB taxonomy): domain Bacteria; phylum Cyanobacteriota; class Cyanobacteriia; order PCC-6307; family Cyanobiaceae; genus AG-363-P08. The sequence continues at coordinate 20,501 of QCFS01000006.1, forward strand.
TTTACCTTCCACCTAAGAGACAAATCGTGATCGGGTTCATCTCAGACAACTTGCTTATACCCATTCTGGATTTCTTCTATGGCTTGTTCCAAAGCTATGGACTTGCGATTGTTGCCCTCACAATTGTAATTCGACTAGCCCTCTTTCCACTAAGTGCTGGATCCATACGAAGTGCAAGACGAATGAAGATTGCACAGCCAGTGATGCAAAAGCGTCAAGCGGAAATCAAAGCTAAATATGCTAACAATCCTCAAAAGCAGCAAGAGGAACTAAGCAACCTAATGAAGGAATTTGGCAGCCCTTTGGCTGGATGTCTTCCTCTGTTAGTTCAGATGCCAATTTTATTTGCACTCTTTGCAACTCTTAGAGGGTCACCTTTTGCAGATGTCCCTTATGCAGTGAATTTCAAGGTTCTTCCTTCAGAACAAATAGCTGCTGTTGAGCCAAAGCCATTTACCAGTCCAAAGCATTCTATTTTTATAACTGAACACGATCATTTCCCTGTGATCGCTTCTTTGCCAGGAGGTACCAAACTAGGGGCAGGAGAAACAACTCAAATCAATCTGCAAACACTAGATGGAAATAACTTTAAAAACCTACTTTCTAAATATGAAGGAGGCAATAATTACAGTCCTTCTTGGAAAGTTACAAAAGGGGAAGGGCTTGTAAAGGTATCTTCCGATGGGACAGTAACTGCTGTCTCTCCTGGTGATGCAACTGTTGAGGCAAAAATTCCTGGATTAGCAGCAAAAAGTGGCTTTCTTTTTATAAAAGCGCTTGGGCAAGTTGGCTTTTACGTTGATGGTGCAATCAATTGGGATATAGCAACCCTTGTTGGAGCTTTTGGCCTAACCCTAGTGATATCTCAAGTACTTTCTGGTAGAGGAATGCCCGCAAATCCTCAACAATCAACCGCAAATAAAATCACACCAGTAATGATCACTGGGATGTTTCTTTTCTTTCCACTCCCTGCAGGGGTCCTTCTATATATGGTAATAGCCAATGTTTTCCAAGCTCTACAAACTTTCCTCCTAAGCAGAGAGGCTTTACCTGAAAACCTTCAAGCCATTCTTGACCAACAGTTAGCTCAAAAAGGTAATGAAATCACTGCACCATCAATAACTACCAACTCAGACCGCCTACCTTTTGAACCTAAAAGTGGGAAATAAAGGGTCAAGGCTTGAACCAATACCATTAAAGGAATTAAGCTTTCACAAAGCTCCGAAGACTTGGCAAATAGATGAATTTATTACTGGTTTAGATTCTTCTAAACCAGTAACAGGATCAATCAAGGTCCAGATAAAAGGACAAGAACTTTATGTAGAGGGTAGTTTTTGCACGATTATTAATCTCAAATGTGATCGTTGTCTTCAAAATTTCAATCAAGAGCTTAGTTATGAAGATCATGAGCTAATTCTCATAGAAAGCAAAGAATCTCGAAATAGAGGTAATAAGCAATTCTGCAATATGAATACCGCTCCCAAAGATCTTCTTGAGAGAATTGATCCTAAAGAATCTTTTAATCCAAGAGAATGGACCTTTGAGCAATTAAGCTTGAAATTACCTTTAGTAAATGATTGTGGTGTTAACTGCCCTGGCCTACCTAAACCATCCTCATCCAGAAAATTTCCAAATGAAAACAACAACCTGAACCATTCAGAAAGGGTTGATCCTCGTTGGGAAGCACTAAAAGCATTCAATCAACATGAAAAATTGGGATGATCATCTAGACCTTTTAATAAGAGCAAGAACACCTTTGCTCTGGATAAGAAGTGGCGAAGAAGAAAGAGTCGAAGTGCTGCTTAATCAAGCTGCAAAAAGACTTCAGCCTAGAAGAGTTGCTACTTGGGACTACATCGAGGGTCTTAAAGGTGCTCTTAATTCAGAAGGATTAGGCTCAAGACAGCCAATGTTAGTTCTGCAATGGCTGCAAAAACTCGAGTCAAACAACCCAACCATTCTGCTGGTAAAAGATTTCCATAGATTCTGTGAAGACGCTGGCATAGCAAGAATGGTCAGAAACCTTTCAGTAGAACTTCGGCAAAGACCTCATACCTTGGTTATTTGTTCTGGCCATTGGACTCCTCCAAAAGACCTAGACGAGGCTCTTACTATCCTTGATCTACCGCTTCCACAAGAACCAGAGATAAGAACATTACTAAGCAACATTGCCCAAGTAAGTAGAAGTGACTTGGATAGCGAGGTACTCGAAGAGCTAACTCATGCCTGCAGTGGGCTTAGTGAGGCACGTGTTAGACAAGTTGCAGCAAGGGCTTTGGCTCAAAGGGGACAATTAGGCAGAGAAGATCTTGCGGAAGTCCTTGAGGAGAAACGTCAATCGGTTGCAAGAAGTGAAGTCCTTGAATATTTCGTCACAAATGCCAAACCGTCCGATATTGGGGGACTTGATGCCTTAAAAGGATGGCTTGATCAACGTCATCAAGCATTTTCAGATGAAGCTCGCAATTTTGGCCTACCGCTCCCAAGAGGGGTATTACTCGTTGGGCCTCAAGGAACAGGTAAATCGTTAACTGCAAAGGCCATTGCACATAGTTGGTCCATGCCATTGCTTCGCTTAGATGTTGGAAGACTGTTTGCTGGATTAGTAGGGGCTAGTGAAGCTCGAACCAGAGAAACAATTCTCAGGGCGGAAGCAATGGCCCCCTGTGTCCTATGGATTGACGAGATAGACAAGGGTTTTGGGGGAGATGCCCGGAGCGATGGGGGTACTAGTCAAAGAGTTCTAGCAAATGTGCTCACCTGGATGGCAGAAAAAACTTCTGCAGTGTTTGTGGTTGCTACAGCTAACGGTGTGGAGCGCCTTCCCGCAGAACTTCTAAGGAAAGGACGTTTTGATGAGATTTTCATGCTTGATCTACCAACATTGGAAGAAAGATTTAGCATCCTGAAATTACATATCAACCAAAGGAGATCCAGTTTGAATCTTCCTCTCAATGCAGTGGTTGACCGAACAGAGGGTTTTTCTGGGGCCGAGCTAGAACAGACAGTAATTGAGGCAATGCATCTTGCATTCGCCGAACGAAGAGAACTGGAAGAAACTGATCTAATTCTTGCGGCGACTCAATTGGTCCCCTTATCAAAAACAGCCCGAGAGCAACTTGATTCGTTAAAGCAATGGGCTGCAAGTGGAAGAGCCAGACCAGCTTCCCTTAAATTGAGCCAAGCTCTGCGGCCAACTTGAGCAATCTTCTAATAAAACTTCAGAGAAAATTTTTATCATCTGAACAAACACAAATTGTGGATATGGCTTAACAGCATCTAGGCTTAATCCGTTAGGAAGTTAAACATCTTGCTTGACCAGCGACTAATACGTGAGGATCCCGCCTTTTTTGCCCAAGAGCTTGGTCGAAGGGGGTTGAAGGTGGATCTTGAAGCAATTCAGAAAATTGCTAAAAAACAAAAGGACTTGGCAGAACAGCGAAGCAAATTACAAGCCACAGGAAATCAAATAGGCAAAGAGGTAGGAGACATGATGAAAAATGGGGGCGACCCTAAAAGCAATGAAATAACAACTTTAAGAAGCAAAGGAAACCAAATCAAACAAAAGGTATCTGCTCTTGATTCAGAAGAAAAACAAATTTCTTTTAAGCTGAAAGAACAATTACTAAGGCTTCCTAATTTACCCAACAAAAACTGTCCAAACGGAAAAGACGAAAAAGAAAATCTAGAGATACGCAGATGGGGCAGCCCTAGAGATGAATCAAACTTGAAGAGACATTGGGAAATAGCTGATGAACTTCACTTGTTTGACACAGAAAGATCAGCAAGAATTGCTCAAAGTCGTTTCGTGACTTTATTAAACAAAGGAGCCAAGCTAGAGCGTGCTCTAATTAACTTCATGCTGGACTTACATACCACAAAAGGCTATCAAGAAATAATGCCTCCAGTGCTAGTAAACACAGCAAGTTTAACTGGCTCTGGACAACTTCCGAAATTTGCAGAAGAAAGCTTCAAGTGCATTAGCGATGACCTATGGCTTACCCCTACATCTGAAGTACCAGTAACTGCCATGCACCGTGATGAAATACTTCCTTTCGAAAAGCTTCCTATTAAGTATGTAGCTTATAGCCCTTGTTTTCGAAGAGAAGCTGGTAGCTACGGTAAAGACACAAGAGGGTTAATCAGACTCCATCAATTCAACAAAGTTGAGTTGTATTGGTTTTCGGATTCAAACTATTCAGAAGAAGCACACGAAACAATCACTAAAGACGCTGAAGATGTTTTACAAAAACTCGAACTTCCGTATCGAGTCATAGATTTATGTACTGGAGATCTAGGGTTTTCTGCAGCAAGAACATTTGATTTAGAAGTTTGGTTGCCTGGGGCAAGGGCCTTCCGAGAGATCTCTAGCTGTAGCAACTGTGAGGACTTTCAAGCAAGGCGCTCTGGAATTAGAACAAAAGAAGGGAAATCCACGAAACTATTACATACACTTAATGGAAGTGGTCTAGCAGTAGGACGAACAATGGCCGCTGTTCTAGAGAATGGACAACAAGAAGATGGAAGCGTAAAGCTTCCTAAAGCACTTGCTCCTTATTTTGGTAATGACCGCCTAAAACCTGAACCTTGAACAAATAAACTAGCCAGTTTTCTATGAATATCCTAATAGCGCTAATAAGTCTTGGAGTCCTAATTCTTATCCATGAAGCTGGTCACTTTCTAGCTGCAACCTTGCAAGGGATCCGAGTAAATGGTTTTTCTATTGGTTTTGGTCCGGCTTTAATAAAACAAGAAGTAAATGGTGTCACCTATGCATTAAGAGCTCTTCCTCTAGGAGGATTCGTTTCCTTTCCAGATGAGGAGCAAGATATTGAAATTGATAAAGACGACCCAAATCTTTTACGCAATCGTCCTATCTATCAGCGAGCGATTGTTATTTCCGCAGGGGTGATTGCAAACCTCCTCCTTGCATGGACAGTTCTATTTGGCCAAGCAGCAATTGTCGGAATCCCAACCCAACCAGATCCTGGGGTCATTGTTGTAGCAGTTGAACGCAATGAACAGGCTGACATAGCTGGTCTCGCACCAGGAGATCGAATTATTAGTATTGGTGGAATTCAACTTGGGCAAGGACAAGAAGCTGTTCAATCATTGGTAACCAGAGTTAGGAATTCGGCAGGTGAGATCCTTTCTTTAGAGCGAGACAGGGAGGGTCAGGTCGACTCCCTCACAATTACTCCAAGTCAGTTTCAAGGAAATGGAAAAATAGGCGCGCAGTTACAACCATCCATTACAGGAAGTCTTCAACCAGCAAAAGGTTCTTTGGAAATATTTACGGCAGCAAACAATCAATTCTTTGATCTTCTAAGCAGAACAATTAATGGTTACAAAGGACTTATTACAGAGTTCGGTTCTACCGCTCAACAATTAAGTGGACCAGTGAAAATTGTTGAGATTGGAGCACAACTCTCTGGGCAAGGAGTTTCTGGGATAACACTCTTCACAGCTTTAATCTCAATCAACCTCGCAGTTTTAAATTCATTACCATTGCCTCTTCTTGATGGAGGTCAGTTAGTTCTGCTTATTCTTGAGGGGGTTAGGGGTAAACCTGTCCCGCAGAAACTCCAACTAGCCATTATGCAATCTGGTTTTATCTTAATGGTAGGACTTAGTCTGGTACTAATTATTCGCGACACAACTCAGCTTTCAATCTTCCAAGAGCTACTAGGAAACTAGACAATGCAGTTCCAGAGGTTCGTGAAATAAAGACACCTTCAGGCTCATAATCGAACCAAAAAGAATTCGAAATAAATTGGATTGGATAGCAAAATTGAAAATTTTTCATGTGGAAGGCTATTATTTCTGATTGTCACTAAGACTTGAATCTGCTGCATGGCTAAAAAGTCAATGATCGCGCGCGATGTGAAACGCAAGAAACTTGTTGAGCGTTTTGCCGCAAAACGTACTGCTTTATTAAAAGCCTTCAATTCAGCTCGTGATCCAATGGAGAGGCTTGAAATTCACCGCAAGATTCAAGCACTTCCAAGAAACAGTGCTCCAAATAGAATTCGCAATCGTTGCTGGGCAACTGGAAAACCTAGAGGTGTTTACAGAGACTTTGGACTTTGTCGCAACCAATTGAGGGCTCGTGCCCACAACGGAGAACTACCAGGAGTGGTTAAATCAAGTTGGTAACTTGGTAGCTATCGTAAGGGATCTCAAGCTTCAGCTAAGTCCAAATAAGCAACTAATACCGATTATCAAGAAGCGGAATATGGGGCTAACTACCCTTGAATATCATTCTGAAATAAGTTGCTCTCAAGATAGATGAACAAGCATCTCTATCCGAGGGTTCCTATAAAATGCGAGAATATTGAAAGATTAAAAGACATAAGAGCACGTGCAAGGTCAGACACAGTCAATCTCCTTTGATGGTCGGGAGATAAGACTGACTACAGGGCGATTCGCGCCACAGGCCGGAGGTTCAGTTCTTGTGGAATGCGGAGATACCGCAATCCTAGTTACTGCAACCCAATCAACAGGGAGGGAGGGCATTGACTTCCTGCCTCTGATTTGTGATTACGAAGAGAGGCTCTATGCCGCTGGTCGCATCCCAGGCAGCTTCATGAGGCGAGAAAGCCGCCCTCCTGAGCGAGCAACACTAATCGCCCGTCTCATGGACCGACCCATGCGTCCTCTTTTTCCTAACTGGATGAGAGACGATATACAAATAGTTGCTACATGCCTTTCTCTAGACGAGCGTGTTCCAGGAGACGTCCTTGCCGTCACTGGCGCATCTATGGCAACACTTCTTGCTGAGATCCCTTTCCAGGGACCCATGGCAGCAGTAAGAGTGGGGCTCCTAGGAGATGATTTTGTACTAAACCCAAGTTTCCGTGAGATAGAACGAGGAGATCTTGACCTTGTAGTAGCAGGGACTCCACAAGGCGTTGTCATGGTGGAAGCAGGGGCAAGTCAACTGTCAGAGCAAGATGTAATAGAGGCTATTGATTTCGGGTATGAAGCAGTCTGCGAACTAATTAAGGCCCAAGAATCCATTCTTAAAGATTCTGGAATTAAGCAGGTACTACCTGAACAACCTGCTGAAGACAAAACCCTTCCCACATATTTAGAAAAAAATTGCACTAAAGCAATTGGAGAAGTATTAAAGCAATTCGATCAAACAAAATCAGCTCGAGACGAAAAGCTCGATGCAATTAAAGCTCAAGCAGCCGAAGCCATCGATGCGTTAAAAGAGGACAACAACGTTAAAAAAGCAATAACAAATAACAACAAGCTCCTTGGAACATCTTTCAAGGCTCTCACCAAGAAACTGATGCGAGAGCAAATCCTTAAAGAAGGAGTTCGAGTTGATGGAAGGAAGCTAGACGAAGTCCGCAAAATAGATGCTGATGTAGGAGTGCTTCCCAAAAGGGTTCATGGGTCTGGCTTATTCCAAAGAGGCTTAACTCAAGTTCTTTCTACAGCAACCCTAGGGACTCCAAGTGATGCCCAAGAAATGGATGATTTAAATCCAAGTACCGAAAAAACCTACCTCCATCACTACAACTTCCCTCCTTATTCAGTGGGAGAGACTCGTCCAATGAGATCCCCTGGCCGAAGAGAAATTGGCCATGGGGCCCTCGCTGAAAGAGCAATCATCCCTGTCTTACCTGCAAAAGACACATTTCCATATGTACTAAGAGTCGTAAGTGAAGTGCTCAGCTCCAATGGATCTACCTCAATGGGTTCAGTTTGTGGAAGCACCCTTGCTCTTATGGATGCAGGGGTTCCGTTGCAAGCACCTGTTAGTGGAGCCGCGATGGGCCTTATAAAAGAAGAAGAAGAAGTCAGAATCCTTACAGACATTCAGGGGATCGAAGACTTCCTAGGAGATATGGATTTCAAAGTTGCCGGGACAGAAAAAGGTATAACTGCACTCCAAATGGACATGAAAATAACTGGTTTATCAGTTTCGACAGTCTCTGATGCAATCAACCAGGCTCGTCCAGCAAGGATTCACATCCTAGAAAAGATGAAAGAAGCTATTGACAAGCCACGAGAAAACTTGTCACCACATGCACCAAGGCTTCTTAGCTTCCGAATAGATCCTGAACTAATTGGAACAGTAATAGGTCCTGGTGGTAGAACAATTAAAGGAATTACTGAACGCACTAATACCAAAATTGATATTGAAGATGGTGGAATCGTTACCATTGCTTCTCATGATGGTGCTGCGGCTGAAGGAGCTCAACGCATAATCGAAGGTTTAACTAGAAAAGTAAATGAAGGAGAAGTCTTCACCGGGTCAATAACCAGAATTATCCCTATCGGAGCATTTGTTGAGATCCTACCTGGTAAAGAAGGCATGATTCATATATCTCAACTATCTGAAGCTCGTGTAGAAAAAGTTGAGGATGTAGTCAAAGTTGGAGATGAAGTAACAGTCAGAGTAAGGGAAATTGATAATCGTGGGCGCATCAATTTAACTCTTAGAGGAGTTCCTCAAAATGGGGAGTCCATGAACCCTGAACCCACTCCAACACCAGTTGCTCCTTTGACTTAGTAGCTTCTCAAAGTTGGTAATTAGGGTCAATATCTAACAATAAAGCTTTTATCTTCTCGCAAATCTGAGAATGCTGAATACCATGGGTTGCTATCAAGCATCCCTCTTGGCATATATCCCCATTGTTATATAGAAGTGGGGCCCCATTTGCATGAGTGAAGGATCCCCCTGCACTAATTAAAACTGCTTCTGGACCGGCCATATCCCAATCTTTTGGTGCACTATTTCCTGAAAGTGATATGTACAAATCTGCCTCTCCTCTAAGAATTGCTATAACTTTGCATCCAACACTTCCAATAACCTTTTCTCTCTTATAGGGAAGACTCTTAAGCAAACTTTCCAACCTTTGATCGCGATGGTTACGACTAGTAACCAAAGAAATATCATTTTCGTGTTCCCGTTTACTGAAAGAAGCAGGGGTCTTCTCCCCTTTTCGATTCTCGCCCCATGCACCTACTCCAACCACCCCAAACCATAACTGCTGATCTTCAGGAAGTAAGACAACCCCAAAAACAGGGCGGTTTAAATGAACTAATCCCAAATGAACAGCATATTCACCAGAACCCTGCAGGAAATCTTTTGTTCCATCCAAAGGATCTAAAATCCAAAGCCATTCAGCATCAATTACTTCGTCTTGGCTTAGCTCTGTTTTTGCAGTCTCCTCACTGAGCAAAGTCCAGTTGGTTTTGGGAAATTCGGATTTCAAACCATTTAACAACCATGTGTTAACAGCTAAGTCAGCTGCCGAAACAGGGCCTTCGCTAGATTGATCGACATCTAATATTCTTGAAAAGCCAAAGGGGGGCTTCTCGCCTCGAGCATATGCACGCAAAATATCTGCTGCTCCCCAACACAAAGGCCTTAGCTTCTTAAGAAGAGACTCTAATTGAACCCCTTCAGGCAAGACAGGTTGACTAGGCATCATAGTTAGGTTGCTTATGCATATTTTGAATCAGAGACTTGAACCTGCACCAGGAGTGCTTTATGTAGTTGGCACTCCTATCGGAAATTTAGGAGATCTTTCTCCTCGTGCAAAATCCGTTCTGGCTAAAGCTTCAGTGATTGCATCCGAAGACACTCGTCATAGCGGAAAATTGCTTAAAAGTCTTGGGTCCACAGGGAAACAAATTAGTTTTCATCAACACAATTACCAAAGTCGTATTCCTAAACTTCTAGATATTCTTAAAGAGGGTAAAACCTTAGCCGTCATAAGCGATGCTGGATTACCTGGGATTAGCGACCCTGGAGAAGAGCTTGTAGCCGCTGCCCGTAAAGCACTTTATGAGGTCATCTGTGTTCCAGGACCTTGCGCTGCTATAACAGCCCTTGTCAGCAGCGGACTACCAAGTACTAAATTCTGCTTTGAAGGCTTTCTCCCCTCTAAAGGGAATGAAAGAAAACTTAGACTAGCCTCAATCGCTAAAGAAAGGCGCACAACGATCATTTATGAGGCACCGCATAGACTCATTAAACTAATGAAAGAGCTTGAGGAACTCTGCGGAGGTTCAAGGCGTGTACAAGTCGCTAAAGAACTAACAAAATTACATGAAGAACAAATAGGACCTGATATCTCGACAGTCTTAGATTATTTCTTAGAGCATAAACCAAAAGGAGAAATCACTATTATTTTAGATGGCAAAGAGGATGCTAAGGAGAACCAAATAAATGACATTTTCTGGGAAAAAGAATTAAATAATTTAATAGCTGAGGGAGAAAGTCCTAGTCAGGCTGTGCGCAAACTTGCAAAAAAAACCGGACTCTCCAGAAGCATGCTCTATTCTTTAATACATAAAAAGACTAAAGTGAACTATTCTAAGGAAACTAACTAATCTAACAAAATGATATTCAATGCCTTTATCAAACTAAAACTTTTATCAAGGACCTTTGGGGTTGGATTACTTTTAATGCTTTTACTTTGTATTGGCACACAAAATCTTACTCAGAAGAGAAGTTTGAATCTTGTATTTAATAAAACTGCTGAGCTTCCAATAGGTTTTTTGATTGGAGTTTCTCTTGTTGCAGGATTCCTCAATGGTGGTTCCGCAGCAGCTCTCCTTGCCCCTTTAGAAAGAGAAAGTATATCGAATAAGTTCTAAGTATCTATAGCAATCAGAGATCCTTCAATGACCAAGCGTGTGATACCTCTAGCTAATAAGTATGGAATTGACAACTTAAAAACAGCAGTATCTGGAATCTTAATAACCCTTTGATTACGACCACACTTACGTTTTGCTAAGCGAGGGCTTAAATACAAATAAAGTGCTTTTCGATCCATCTCTTGCTGAGGAAGTCGCCCAAGCTCTTGACAATCTTTTAAAGGCCTTGCTTCAAGCTCAACTACCTTGTCCACAAGCATATAAACACTCCTAGGCAAAATCTCTTCAGAGAGAGGCTTGCAACTAATTTCTTGTTCCTCATCAAAAAAAGTTACGTCATTCAAAGGTACCAACTCTTCAAACACATCTTGATGCTGAGGCTGCTCCAAACTCGTTTCAACTTCCTCTTGCAATGGCAAGTCAACATCAACCTCATCAGCAAAATCCTCAGCATCATCTAAAGCCAAAGGGCCTGAAGCCTGATCCTCTAAGTCAATTACTTGTTGATCAGCCTGGGAATGGATCAACAACGGCTGATTTTGAGATTCTTTCAGGTCATCAGAATTCTCCTTAACGGCTTTCGACCTTCCGCCACCTCTTCCACGTGAAGCCTTCAGAGATGCATATTCTTCAACTGGCAAAAGACTTTTCAAAGTCCTACTAACAGTGTTAACACTGCATTCGAACAAATCAGCCAGACGTGAAGAGGTTTCACCGGCCCGGTAACTCTCCACAAGCTGCTGCTTCTGGCTTTCGCTAAGTCTTCGCGTAGCCATTAGGTCAGAATCTCGTAACCAACCATAAGCGGACAAGGGACCAAAGACTGGCAAAATGTCATAAGGCTCCCTTAGCTCAGCTGGATAGAGCATCTGCCTTCTAAGCAGCAGGTCGTTGGTTCGAATCCAACAGGGGGCGTTTAAAAACGGACAAATGCCCAATAACCAGCTCTATCATTAAAGCCTGCAAAAGAAAGTGAAATCTTTCAATTCGTGCATTTATTCTTACCAGACCAGCTAAAAGTTATAAAAACTCTTTTTCAGAAGTTTATGTTGCTATTCCAACGAGACCTCTGGACGTGAAGAAGCAAAGGCCTAACTTATGCGAGAAAGGTGCCTCCAAAAATGGCTTATTCAGAAACTCAAGTTCTTATAGGTGGCCTAGCACATGTTCCTGTAATTATTGGGTTATTTTTGTTCTTCAACAACACTACAAAGAAAAACTCTAAAGATGGAAACTCTCAATCGGCAAACGAGAGTTTCCAAGTTACTCAATCCTTCGCCTCCAAGGATAACAATGATGCTCGCGGAGGGGGGCTCTTGACAAGCGACAATTTAAGCGGGCACGAAATTGAACAAAGAAATAATTTTCAACCTATTAACCAAAGTATATCCAAAAATGGGGATAATTATACTAATCAAGATCAAGATTCAGAAGTTAAAAAAGTAGAAGCAGAGGGAATGGAGAAAGCTAAAGATGAAGCCACTAAGATCACTCTAGACAGAAGGCAAAAGACTGGAACTGAAGCAGAAAAATTAGAACTAGAAATAAATCAAGAGACTGTAAGTGAAGGGCAAACTTATAAAGAGAAAGAAGAAGATAAGCAGTCTACAGAAATCGAAGCAAGGCTAAAAGAACAAGTTGCAAGACTCGAGGCTGAGGCTGCCCTTATGAAGGGAATTGTGGGGAATGACAATGCAAATGCCCCTAGCCCCACTGAGGGCAAAAACAAGGAAATCTTACAAAACAAGAAAAGATACAATCCCTGGCAAATTGCTGCAATTGCAGTATTAGTTATTGGTGGTACGATGATTTTCTTGTCCAATAGTTCGAACAACGAGTCTAAAGATAGTTCAGGCAAAGCTAACAGAGTAAATTCCACTAGATTAATCTAAGCAAAGCAGCACCAATAAGGATCTATCCCTATCAAGAATCAGGACATGTTTAACGCTTAATTTAAGATTAGACTTAATATTGATTGATCATTACTGGAAGAGGATCACTTAACACTAAGAATCAAACGTCTCTTCCAACATTATAAATAAAGTCATGAAAACCAGGATTTTTGAGATAGAGAAGTACCGCAATAACCAGAGCCACATTTAAACCCAGGACAACAGATGCGACTATGATTCTCTGTCTTTTCCCTGGCAGTTTATATTTAAAGCCACCTAATGCATACTCATCCAAATTCAGTGTCTTTTTATTTTCATCATCCTTACTAAGTTTCTTTTTTTTTGCCTTGGGCACTTGTTTCTTTGAATCAGTTTTTTGAGAAGAAGCAGACTCTTTCTTTCCTTCTTGCTGATCTTCCTGATTTAAATCAAAGCCTTCTGGTCCGTTTTGCTTGAATCCTGCCATTAAATCTAAAAGCTTAATATCCCTCTCATAGCACCAATGAAGGTAAATAGCTCTGGCTTTTCATACTTAACTCAATCATCAAATTTGGCGCTGACTTCATAGAGCTCCAAAAAAGCAATCCCACCTTGGCCCATTTCTCTCATCAGCTAAATCCAAGCGAAGCTTTGCTACTCAGATCAAGCACGCCAAAGGGAAAGAATCAACTTACAAGTCTTTACAGAAGTTCAGAGTCTTATCAAGAACTTCTTCAGATTGAGTGCCTCGCCTTGAATTCATTTGGATCATGATGACTTCAGCAGCTAAACCAAGAGCCATTGTTTGACAAGCAAAATTTTTCTTAGCCTCTGCTCTGCTCTGTAAGGATTCCGACATGGCCAAAGCCTTTTGACAAATGAAGGGTTTTCTATTGCGAAAGCATTCCTTTGAGAACTTACTCAATGAAGGAAGCGCCGACTCACCAAAAGCAGAAGGTCCTGAATGGAATGCAGTTAAAAGAATCAGAATTAATCTCAAGAAAAGCTTTTTATCGCTTTTTTTCCAACTGCAACAATCTTTAAAGCACAAGGCATTAAACATCAACTTTCATCCTGGAGGAGCTGATAAAGGCAAGTTTTTCCACTCCATTTACCATTGCCTTAAAAATGATTCAAGCGAAAAGCGAAGCGTCTGAAAAGTTTTGAGCTTAAAGATTTATATGAATGACCATAAACAAGATCAAGTAAATCGGTACCAAATAGACCGATCAAAGGGGTTTGCTGGGATACTGTGTGTGGCGAGAAAAAACTTTTAGGATGAATTTCGACTACCACGCAGTTGCAGCCCTTCTTCACACTGCTATTCCCCTGGCCGCTGGTGCAGCAGGAGTTGGCTACTACGTCATGAGGCAAAGAGGCGTTGGATTCACTGCCGCCCACTTACTTGTTGGAGTCCCCATGACAATCATTGGTGGCGCAGCAGCCTTTTTGTTCTACGCAACAAAATAAAAGCTCTTCTAGCGATAATTAAAGGAAGTTTGTTCAATTAACAAAAAGAGCTTCTTCCTTTGCATTGTTTCTTCTTATCTCACTAAGAAGTTCAGAAGCTGTCAACTCGACCCCACGAGGGACGAGAGAGAGTGTTTCAGCTAAAAACCCTATTACTTGAGATGAGCCCATAGATCTAGCTTTTAATGAATCAAGGCCAAAAGAACCATCTCTCTTAGAGAGCTTCCTTCCTTCTTGATCAAGCATTAAAGGTGCATAGCGATAAGAAACAGCTTTCCTATAACCAAGTGCATCAAAAATAGCTAATTGCGCATTAACAGAAGCTTGCAAGTCTATGCCTCTAACAACCTCATTAATCCCTAAAAAAAGCTCATCAATCACAGTGGCGAAATTATAAGCAGTAAATCCATCTGAGCGCCTTAAAACAATATCTCCACTTGAGTTAGAGAATTCCTTCTTTACCTTAAGTCTCCAACTTGGTAGTTTCCCATTCTTAGAACCCCAGGACAAAGCAAGATTTCTACATGTACCTGGGTAAATCAATTTCAAATCTTGAGAAAGCTCAGACAAAGTTTTTCTAGAGCAACGACAGGGATATAACCATCCTTGTTTCCGAAGCGCAGAAAGGAATGAGCTGTAAACACCTCTTCTCTTGCTCTGAAAAATGACAGGGCCATCCCATTTCAAGCCAAGCCAAAGAAGGTCCGCTTGCAGGCTTTCAATCGCCCCGGCGCAGTTCCTAGGTGTATCTAGATCATCGATCCTCAAAAGCCAACTTCCATTGGCCAGTCGAGCTCTCAACCAAGAAACCAATGCTGTTCTCAAATTGCCCAGATGAAGGTCCCCTGTGGGAGATGGAGCAAATCGTCCTCGATACCCTTCATTTTGCAAGCACTTGCCATTCTCAAGCTGCTTAAGAAGATGTTCTGGCAATGGAAGAGATCTATACACCAGAACAAGAGGGGGGACTTAAAAGACAAAAAAGCGGTCTAATTTAAGACCGCTTAATAGTTATGTAGATAGCCAAAAAAGGAATCAACCCTGTACTCGATCCTTAAACATTTTTCCAGCAGTGAAAGCAGGTACTCGTTTTGCTGGAATTTTGATCTTTTCGCCAGTCTTAGGGTTAAGACCTTGTCTAGCAGAACGATCACGAGGCTCAAAAGAACCAAATCCAAGGATTGAAACTTTCTTGCCCTCCACTACAGATTCAATGATTGTGTCGATGGCGGCATCCACAACAAGTGAAACATCGGTTTTGGTGAGCTCGGTACGAGCTGCAACTAGGTTGACCAGATCAGCTTTGTTCATAGGGAAGGGGTATAGAGCGGGGGAAAAGCGTGAGACGAAACCCAAAAGGAATTCATCAAAAAATCCCTTAGCGCGCTAATGGTATTGAGCCATGGCCCTGCCGGCAACCGAAAGACGCCGTGGCGCAATGCTTTTAAGCTTGCCGAATAGATTATTTTTATACTTTCAAGGTGATTTCCATGCATCCCATCCGAACAACCTAGCCCCACCAAGTAAACCTAAAGCAGCACCAGAGGCCAGTAATGGCAGGGGATCTGAAGAAATCCAATTTCGCAATTTTTCCAAACTACGCTTCTGCCTGAGCCAATGAAAAGTTCTTCTCGTCTTCACGGCAGACAATTCACCAACCGCCACAGGGATGAGCAAACGTCCGCAGAACAGAACATTAAAAGGAGCTTTGGCGTATGCAATGCAACTTCCAGGCGTAGGCCCTGGCGTCCACAAAAGTGTGATTTCGGAAGAAATAGTGAGTTCCTCCTCAAAAGTTGTTACCTCTTTTATACCTGGCAACAGATAAGCCTCTTGCTCTTGAATAACCACAGGCCAATTCAGTTCAGACTGCAAAAGCTTGACTCGACCATGAGCTTCTCTATTTGTAAGAAGGATCCTGCCGCGCTTATCGCCAGCACGCTCTCGCAAAAAATCAATTGTTGAAGAATTCACTTCAGGACAATCAATCAACAAAGGCTCTGAAACGCCTCCCAACAACCAAGAAATGCCCCCTCTGCAATCAGGATTCGCAGGAAAACCCCAAACATTTTCAGCGACTTGCAAGGGATATTCATTCAGCTGTTTATCAGAGGTCAAACTCATGGCATTGATAAACCTCCTGAAGCAATTAATTTATAAGAATGCTTGATTATTAGCCGAGAGTGAAACCTTTGAGCAAAATAAATCTAGGTTCACCATGGCCCCTGGGAAGCACAATAACTAAAAAAGGTGTGAATTTCTCTGTAGCTGCACCAACAGCAAGGAAACTAGAATTGCTGATTTTTAAAACCGCTTCTGATCAAGAACCAATTGAGATATTTGAACTGAGTTCCTTAAACAGGTCAGGGGATTATTGGCATATTGAGATAGAGGGATTAAAGGAAGGGTGTTGTTATGGCTATAGGACCTATCACAAAGCAAGCTTTCCTGGCCAAAGTTCTTATTCCCAAAAAGTCTTATTAGACCCCTGTGCAAGGGCAATAGGGGGCTGGGAGGTTTACAAAAGAACAGCTGGACTAGGGAAAGCTGGAAATATGAATTGCTGTCTCAAAGGGATTGTTACGGAAAGGGATCATTTCGATTTTGATTCGCATCCTCGACCGAGACACCTAATTAGTAATAGCATCATTTACGAATTGCATATTGGCAGCTTTACCAGCATCAAGGAATCAGGAGTATCTCAAAATTTAAGAGGAACATTTATCGGCTTAATAGATAAAATCCCCTATTTAAAAGATCTTGGAATTACAACTATTGAACTGCTCCCAACGTACATTTTTGATCCCTTCGACTCTCCCCATGGGAAAAAGAATCACTGGGGATATAGTCCCATTAATTGGTTTACCCCACACTACGAATATGTAGCTGGGGAAGATCATTTAATGGCAAGGAGTCAATTCCGCAGAATGGTTGAAGCTTGCCATGATGCTGACATAGAAGTCTTAGTCGACGTGGTCTATAACCACACCAGCGAAGGTAATCATGATGGACCAACACTTAGTTGGAGAGGCTTCGCTGATGATGTTTATTACCACAAAGACAAAAATGGTTATTACGCAGACGTGAGTGGATGCGGCAATAGCATTGCTGCTAATCGCCCTCTCGTTCAGCAATTAATTCTTGAATCGATGCGCTGTTGGGCAATAGAGCTTGGTATTGATGGGTTTAGATTTGATCTGGGCATTGCTCTTAGTAGAGGTGAAGGACTGGTACCTCTTGACAATCCTCCTCTTTTTAAAGCAATCGAAGCTGATCCAATTCTTAGTGATTTAAAGCTCGTTAGTGAACCTTGGGACTGCGGAGGCCTTTATCGAATAGGAGATTTCCCTTCTCAACGAATTAGCACTTGGAATGGATGCTTTCGAGACGATCTTCGAGCCTTCTGGAAAGGTGATCAAAACTGCGCATGGAGAATCAAAGAAAGGCTGAATGGGAGTCAAGATCTTTTCCAAAGCAATCAAAATTCAATCTGTCGCTCAGTGAACTTCATCACATCGCACGACGGGTTCACATTGCATGATTTAGTTAGCTTCAATATGAAACATAACTTCTCCAATGGCGAGCAAAATAGAGATGGTGAGAATCACAACATCAACTGGAATCACGGTATCGAAGGTCCTTCTTCTGATAAAGAAATTAAAGCATTAAGATCTCGCCAACAGCGAAATCTTCTAACAACTCTTCTACTTTCTCCAGGGATACCAATGATTTCAATGGGAGACGAAGTCGGTCGAAGTCAAGGAGGGAATAATAACAGTTGGTGTCAAGATAGTGTTCTGAGTTGGATGATTTGGGATAAGAAAGATTGCGATATATTCCTATTAGAATTTGTTAAAAAGCTATTAATTATTCGCAAAAAACTTCCATCAATATTTACTCCTTCAACTCCCCGAAAAGAGAAGGGGTTAAAATCAATCGACAACCTAGACACCTACCTAATTCAATGGCATGGCGTGAAGCTTGGTAAACCTGACTTCTGTAGTTGGTCGCATAGTTTGAGCTTTAGCCTTAATAAAAACTCTGAAGAAGCATCCATGTGGATGGGGCTTAATGCATGCAACAAATCACTGGAATTTCAAATCCCGGAAGCTTTTTCTCAATGGATGACATTGATTAATACTGCCAATCCCTTACCTGAGGGCATTTCGACTAAACATAATCATTGGAAGAGGAACACAATTAATTTAAAGAATCACAGTGTTGTAGTTCTTCTGGACAATGAGCTAATCAAAACCCTATATCTTTGACTTGCTTAAAAGGAAGCGGGCGGCGGGAATCGAACCCGCATCATCAGCTTGGAAGGCTGAGGTTTTACCACTAAACTACGCCCGCACTGATAGATCTGAGATACCAGCAAAAGTAGTGCTGAAAATCAGAACTACATCATTATGACCCTACGTCACCTCTAGCCAACATCAAAAGGGAATTGACCAAAAAAATATTGATCAAAGGGGCTGCTCGCCGCAAATTAATGCTCTCCTACGGCCTAGGAGATGCAGGGACAGGTATTGCAGCGACACAACTCGGCTTCTACTTGTTCCCTTTCTTTACCGGAACTGCTGGCTTACCAGCCTTTATTGCAGGGACTCTTCTGATGGTAATTAAAGTTTGGGATGCAATCAACGATCCTCTGATTGGCTGGATGAGTGACCACACTCATACCCGTTGGGGGCCAAGGATTCCATGGATGGTTGGAGCCGCGATACCACTTGGTCTTAGCCTTGCTGCTATTTGGTGGGTTCCACCCGGGCAGATTCTAGAAAAAACAATCTTCTATATCTTCATGGCCATCCTTCTTATGACTGCCTATACGGGAGTAAATCTTCCCTATGCTGCTTTATCAACAGAGCTGACAGAAAATACAGCAATCAGGACAAGACTAAATGCAGCCAGATTCACTGGTTCAATTTTGGCAGGTTTTAGCGGCCTAGTTATAGCCGCAGGGGTCATCTCAGAAGGGCCCAGTGGCTATTTGATGATGGGGAAAATCACAGGCAGCATTGCTGCAATCACAACATTAATTGCTTGCTGGGGTTTAGCACCTTTTGCGAAGAAGGCTAGAAAGCCCATAACAAAAACTGAGCCATTAAAACTACAAATCAGACGAATACTTAAGAATCAGAGATTTCTAAAAGTTATTGGACTTTATCTATTGCTTTGGTGCGCTCTGCAACTCATGCAAACCGTATCTCTAATCTACCTAGAGCAAGTGATGCATATCCCCAAGAATCTTTCAAAATGGATTGGGCCATTACCATTCCAAATAAGTGCACTAATTGGTCTTCAAGTTTGGAGCATTACTTCTAATCGTATTGGAAGGATTACTGCCTTGAATTGGGGTGGATCTCTCTGGATTGCAAGCTGTTTAATAGCAATGGTGCTTCCGCCCCTTTCCTCTGGAATAACACTTGTAGACTTGTCACCCGCAAACAGTTTGGAGTTGTTCAAACTTTTAAGTCTCATTGGAACGATATTTCTAGTTGGATTTGGAGCCTCTACTGCTTATCTCATTCCATGGTCATTACTTCCAGACGCGATCGATGCCGACCCCGATCACCCAGCTGGAATGTATACAGCGTGGATGGTTCTAATACAAAAGATAGGAATTGGTTTAAGTGTTCAGATTTTGGGCCTGCTACTTACATTCTCTGGATATCAATCTATTGCGCAATGCAGCATTCCCTCTCTTTGCTTAGAACAACCACCAACAGCTCAAATCACTATTCGTATTTGCATGGGATTAATTCCAGCAACTCTAGTAGTCTTAGGTTTATTACGAATGCGACGCTGGCCTGATAAGGGGGCTCATCTTCAAATTCAAGCCACAGATTCATGATTCCACCGCGTTGGCTTAGGCGTCTTGGCAGCAGTCTTCTTATCGGAGGACAAGCCATAACGGCAACAGTTAGAGGACATATCAATTCAATTGATCTTTCTGATCAACTGATGGAAGCAGGTCCAAGTAGCTTTCTCATAGTCTTAATTACTGGAATAGCTGCGGGAACTGTTTTTAACATCCAAGTTGCCGCAGAGTTAACTCGCCAAGGAGCCAGTGCAACAGTTGGAGGGATTCTGGCTATTGGGATGGCTCGAGAGATTGCACCCTTGCTAACGGCGACACTCCTTACAGGGAAAGTAGCAACAGCTTATGCAGCACAACTAGGGACGATGAAAGTTACTGAGCAAATAGATGCAATCACAATGCTTCGGACGGACCCAGTCGAATACCTAGTAGTGCCTAGGCTTATAGCAATGGTAATAATGGCACCGGTTCAATGTCTTTTGTTTTTCTGTGTTGCATTGTGGAGTGGTCAAATAAGCAGTACCCATCTCTATCAAATTCCTCCAGATATTTTCTGGAATTCTGTACGCACTTGGCTTAGCCCTGACGACCTCCCCTTCATGCTAATCAAGGCCGTTGTCTTTGGTTTGCAAATCGCAATTCTGGCCTGTGGATGGGGTCTTACCACAAGGGGCGGTCCAAAAGAGGTTGGCACAAGTACAACTGGAGCAGTTGTGATGACCCTTGTAACGGTTGCTTTAATGGACGTTTTATTAACACAAATCCTTTTTGGATAATGTCACCAACAAAAGAAAGCAATTCTCAGAAAGAACACAACATGGTTATCCCTCCAAACCCTCGCCTATCAATTTTTGTCATTGCTATAGGCCTACTCCTTCTAATTGCACCAATAAGCTCTATCCCTGGGATAATCATCAGCATTTTTGGCTTATTTCTCTTTATACAAACCTATACGCTTCGACTGGAATTCACTTCAGAGGCAATGGTTGTTCTTCAAGTAGGCAAAGAACTCAGAAGGTTTCCCTATAAAAATTGGCTTGCATGGCGCATTCTCTTTCCAAAGCTACCAATTATCTTGTATTTCCGAGAGGAGGCGAGTCCTCACTTATTACCCATACTCTTTAATAGTGACAATCTAGAAAATGAATTACGTAAAAGAGTTGCCAGCTTAGAGAAACCTCAAAAAAACTCAGATTCTCTTCCTTAACAGTCATCAATCACTCTGCCTTTAGGTCAATGTCTGAAGCCGAACTGCCAATCTCAAAACCAACTCCTGACGAAGAAAGTCTTACGATCTCAGAACACGTAACATCTGCTGAAAATTCTGAAGAGCAATTAAAAAACAAAGAGCTCCAACCTTTCCTAACAATTGCATTGCAAGAGCTCAGAAAGAATAGGGAACAGCTAGAACGTGAAATCGAAGATCTATCTAACAAGAAATCTCAACTTGAGAAAGAACTCAAAACCTCTTTTAGTGGGCAATCTGATGCAATTGCTAGACGCGTAAAAGGGTTTCAAGAATATCTAGTCGGAGCTCTACAAGATCTTTCTCAATCCGCAGAACAATTAAATTTGGTTGTAGAACCAGTTTTGGTACAGCCTTCACCTCTAGACAAACAAGCTGAGACAGCAATTCAGAAAGAAGAAAGCATCGTCACTTCAGTGGCTGAAACATTCAGACCAGATCAGGAACTCATAAAAGAATGCTTAGCGCAGTTTCTTGGACAACCAGATTTCTATGCCGAACCTTGGAAGCTAAGAAGAAGCCTTACTTCAAAAGACAAAGAACTTCTTGAAGATTGGTTTTTCAATCAAGGTGGAAGAGGCGCTCAACCAAGTAGAGGCAATAGAGCAAAAAACATTATCACTAGTGCAGGAGTAATCTCTATCTTGGGGGAGCTATATGGAGACCAATTCCAAACTTTAGTTTTAGCAGGGCAACCAGAACGTCTAGGAGAATGGAGACGTGGTCTTCAAGATGCATTAGGACTTTCCAGAGAGGACTTTGGACCAAATAGTGGAATAGTCCTTTTTGAAAGAGGGGATGCTCTAATTGAAAGAGCCGATAGATTGGAGGAAAGGGGCGAAGTCCCTCTGATAATTGTTGATGCAGCAGAACAAGTTATAGATATTCCTCTTTTACAATTTCCTATTTGGCTTGCTTTTGCGGCCAGCCCACAAGAACTTTATGAGGATGAAGAGTTTTTAAGATGACAACAAGTTCTTTCTTTTTTTTCAGCACTCTTTTGTTATTGGGTTATTTACTTGGCTCAATACCAAGTGGATTCTTAATTGGGAAATGGGTTTCTGGGATCGATCTTCGTGAACTCGGCTCAGGGTCTACAGGCGCAACAAATGTTCTTCGCCATGTCGGGAAAAAGCCTGCTTTAGCAGTTTTTGTTTTTGATGTTGGGAAAGGGACCTTTGCAGTTCTATTAGCTAAGACTTTGGTCCAAAGCAATGAAATAGAAGTCGTGACTGGACTTGCAGCATTGGCAGGTCATATCTGGCCCATATGGCTCAAAGGGAAAGGAGGGAAAGCAGTGGCAACTGGGCTTGGGATCCTTTTAGGCATAGCTTGGCCAGTAGGCATAGCTTGTTTCTGTGTTTTCTTAACTGTTTTAAGTTTCAGCAAAATTGTTTCTCTATCAAGCATCATTGCAGCTATAAGCCTTCCTTTATTAATGTTGCTGCATTTTGAATCCACAAAATTCAGCACCTCATATATAACACTTGCTTTAGGTGCAATGGCTATAGTTTTGTGGCGTCACCGAAGTAATTTCAAAAGAATTCTCGCTGGAACAGAGCCCAGGATTGGTCAAACTTGACCATGACTAGCAATATCACTACAACACATATCAAATACATGCACAGGATCTTCTGCACAAGTGACTGGCCTGCCAATCACCAGACGAGAGGCACCTGATTGAATTGCTTCAGAAGGAGTCATCACTCTTGCCTGATCATTAAGGTCAGTTCCCTTAGGTCTAATACCAGGAGTCACCAAGTCAAACGGCAATGGGTGACGCTGTCGTAATGCCTTAGCTTCCCAAGGAGAACAAATGCAACCACCAATACGAGCTTGAGAAGCCAATAATGCCAACTCCTCCACACGTGATTGAATTGACTGTTCAATTCCTATTTCTCTTGCAAGTTTTTTTGAATCCCAACTAGTCAAAACCGTCACCGCCAATAGAGTTGGGCTCTTAAGTCCTGCTTGAGCCGCTCCCTCACATGCCGCCCACTGGGAATCTTGCAAGGCCTTGAGTCCAGCACATGCATGTACTGTTATCAACTCAGCTCCTATAGCAGCAGCACGTCTACAGGACCCCGCCATAGTTGCAGGGATATCGTGAAACTTCAGGTCAAGAAAAATTCTTAGGCCAAGCTCACGTAATTTGATTAGGACATCGGGACCTTCAAGAACGAATAACTCAAGTCCTACTTTTACCCATCTCAATCCTTTGATTCGTGATGCAAAAGAGATCGCCTGCTCTCCATCCATTCCATCGAGAGCAATAATTATTTTATCTTCAGGGTTCAAGTTCAAAATATAAAAAAAGGTGGGTCTTTAAATAGTCAATCGACGAAAAGTTTTCTTCCCTAATTGCAAAACCTTCCCTACCAAGATACTGCTCTCGGGAAATTCAAGATTTGGATCCAATAGTTTCTGACCGTCAAGTCTTACTGCCCCTCCTTTAATCTGACGACGAGCATCACTACTGCTCACGCATAAGCCTAAAGAACTTAATAAATAAAAGGCCTTTACTGGAAACTTCAAATCAGAAATTGAAGCCTCTGGCACAGAGGCCTGATTATCTAACGAAGCTCCAACAAGTGTCTCGGCATCATTCTGAGCCTTTTTAGCCAGGTCCAAACCATGTCTACATTCAGTAACAGCAAGAGCCATTGCTTTTTGTAATTCTCTAGCACTAGAAGGCAGGCAAGTCTGATCTAAATCTGTAAGCAATGTGACATAGCTAGAAATGATATTGTCCGGAACCTTTTCTAGTTTTGAATACATCGTGATTGGATCATCATCGAGTTCCACCGTATTGCCAATGCTTTTACTCATTTTTTGATTACCATCAAGCCCTATCAGAATTGGCATCAAACACCCAAACTGTGGGGATTGATTGAAATGCCTTTGAAGATCTCTACCAATAGCAATATTAAATTTTTGATCAGTTCCTCCAAGTTCAATATCTGCTTTTACAGCAACAGAATCATATCCTTGCAACAGCGGATAAAGAAACTCATGCAATGAAATAGGGGTTCCAGAACTATAGCGATTCGAGAAATCTTCCTTGGCAAGCATTTGTCCAACAGTTGCAGTTCCAAGCAAATCAATCACTTTTGAGAGATCCAAATCACCTAACCACTCACTATTCCGATGAATCTCCAAACGGCCTGGAGTAACGAAATCGAGCAATGCATTTTCAGGCGGCTGTCCAAGACCCAATTGAGCGAGATAAGTCTCAGAGTTTGAAGCAACTTCTTCCGAACTTAACTGAACTCTGGTAACACTTTTACCGGAAGGATCACCAATACGAGCCGTAAAATCACCGATTATCAATACTGCTGTATGCCCTGCATCCTGAAAAGCTCTCAACTTACGAAAGAGGATGCTATGTCCCAAATGAATTGAAGTAGAAGTTGGGTCTATCCCTAATTTGACCCTTAAAGGCTTTTTTTCCTTAAAAGCTTCTTCTATCCGAGCAGAAAAATGCTGATCTTTATCTTGATGGTTCCCATTAGGGAATATTTCTGCCATCCCTCGTTCAAGCCAACTTGGCAAGAGCTTTGAATTATCTGACATGTCAAAAACTATCTAAACGGATGTAATAGGAGAAAAGTATTCTGTTTCATCGGGAATCACTCTCAAGCTCAGCCTTCATCCTTTCCAAAGTCTTATTCATTTGTTCAAACATCTGTTCTGGCGTAACGCCGAACTGTCCTAATTGAGTTCTCAGTTGTTCAACAGTCATCTTGGCCTGAAAATCTTCAGAGAGTTCAAAGCGCTTCATAAATACTCTGTACCTCTCCATCAAACCTTCCATTGTTTCAATAAAAACCTTCTTACCCTCTCTGTCAAATTTTCCATAGTCAGACCCAAGCTTCATTAATTCCTGATAATCAACAAAGAGTCTTTTAGCCTCCTCCTGAACAATTTCGGATTCAAAAAAAGCCATTTTCCTGGTTTAAGAACTGGTTTAAGCTATGACTCGATTGCTGTCTAATCACTTCAGCGAGGCAGAGTTCCACATCTGCGAGTCTAGTGTTTGCAGTGAGAGATTCACTTGAGTTTTGGCGGATGGTTAAAGAGCGTTTCAATATATTCTCTCTAAGAACAGACAATTCTGCAGGTAGTGAAAACCATTCGCCTTTTGAACTGAACTCTTATTGAATATCATCACCTCCAGAATCGTGATATTGATAAAATAAGGCCTGGACAAACCGAATTCTTATAAGGTTATTCATACAGTTCTTATTTGACCATGCATTCTTTTTAGGACCTATGCCTAGTCCATAGGTCCTAAAAAGAATCAAAAATCTCCATATCAAAATCCCCAATAGCTAATTCTTCAGAGCTAATGTTTGTAAAGCAGATTTTCTTGGCATGGCTATAAGCCAAGGAGACTTATTCTCAGAAAAGCATCTAATTGACAACCAAGCTGTTTTTGGAGAAGTCCAACTTTCATCAGATTTTTTAAAGGCCTGGCAAAAACGCCTTCACTCTCATCAAAGAAATTTTTTCAAAGGTGAGAAGGAGATCACCGCTCAGCCATCACTCTTCTCAATTGAAATGGATTCAGAAGAACAACAAATAAAGAAAACTGTTGATTCTCTCAACCCTCTTGAATTAGCTCCTTTATCAATGAGTTTTTGGAGAAGCCCCAACAATCAACATAAAGGTCCTGCAATTTACCTAGTAACCGACCGGCCCAAAGGACTTGATACTCCTATTTTGCTATATATAGGTGAAACAGTTGCAGCTGAAAAAAGATGGAAAGGTGATCATGACTGCAAAAGATACTTAGCAGCATATTCAGAGGCGTTATCCAAAACAAATATTGTCTGTAATCTCAGTATTAGATTCTTAACGGATGTTCCTACTTCTACCAAAACTCGAAGGAAGCTAGAGAGGCTTCTCATTGAGAGGTGGTTACCTCCTTTCAATAAAGAAACACGCTCTCGCTGGGTCACCCCATTTACTAGCGAAATAAACTGATCTACGTCGCTAACATCTAAGCAACCTAAGAACTCCGAATGAAGATCTCTGTTAATGCTGGGACTGCCGACAAATGGTCTGGAGATTTACTTATTATTGGCATCCTTGAAGGTCAACTTGACAATCCCTTAAACCTATTAGAAGAACGTTTTGGGAAGCAGTCAAAAGACTGCTTCGAAAGGAATAAGTTCTCAGGGAAGAAAAATGAGTCATTAACTTTTCATTTACTTGATCGGAACCCAGAGAAAGTCATCTGTGTGGGATTAGGAAAACCAGAAGAACTCTTACTTACAGATTTCCAAAAAGCAGCTGCCCTTGGTGCACGTTCATCACTAGGGTCAGCTGGAAAGCTTGGCGTTCTTTTCCCTTGGGATCTTTTTAGAACCGAAGAAGCTGCCGCAGCAGTTGCTGAGGCTATCCGGCTATCTTTTTTCAAAGATCAAAGATTTCGAGGCAAGCCAGATGTCCAAACTACTCCAGATGAACTAGTCCTATTAGGTATTAGCGATTCAATTTCACCTGTTCTGGAAACGATCAATCCGATTTGTTCAGGAGTTGAACTTGCCAGAGAGCTAGTGGGTGCTCCACCTAATGAATTAACTCCTGCTGGACTTGCACAGACGGCAACTAAAATCGCTCAGCAATTTGGACTTGATCTAAAAGTTTTAGAAAAGGAAGATTGTGAAAAATTAGGCATGGGGGCATATCTAGCTGTCAGTCAAGGCTCAGATTTGGCACCAAAATTTATACACCTCACCTATAAATCCAAAAGTAAGCCCAAAAGAAAACTCGCCATAATCGGCAAAGGCCTAACCTTTGATTCAGGCGGATACAACTTAAAGGTAGGAGCTTCTCAAATAGAACTCATGAAATTTGATATGGGAGGAAGCGCAGCAGCACTTGGTGCAGCAAGAGCGATTTCAGAGTTACGTCCTTCAGATGTGGAAGTTCACTTTATTGTCGCTGCTTGTGAAAACATGATCAATGGTTCTGCAGTTCATCCAGGAGACATAATTAAAGCCTCGAATGGTAAGACTATAGAAATCAACAATACAGACGCAGAAGGGCGACTGACTCTTGCTGATGCACTTGTCTATGCCTGCAAATTAAAACCTGACTCAATAGTTGATCTAGCAACACTCACAGGGGCATGCGTCATTGCGCTAGGCGATGAGATTGCCGGTCTTTGGTCTAATAATGATCGCCTAGCACAAGACTTAATTTCTTCAGCAAGAAATGCTGGGGAAGAAATTTGGAGAATGCCAATGCCTAATTCATATAAGGATGGACTGAAATCAATGTTTGCAGACCTTAAGAACACTGGTCCTAGAGCAGGTGGATCAATAACAGCAGCCCTATTCCTAGAAGAATTCCTCGAAGAATCTACCCCTTGGGCACATATTGATATTGCAGGGACCGTTTGGTCAGACAAGGACAAAGGCGTAAATCCTGCGGGGGCAACTGGCTATGGGGTAAGAACCCTAGTGAAGTGGGTTACGCAACAAAATTAAGGAGAAGCCTTAATTAACTGACAAGGCATAAATATTTTTTGCTTGAACTTTTCTTTTTAATTGAACGATTTTCTAAGAAGCGGCTGCATTTGCAGAAAGCTCTCTTGCCTCTATTCTCTCAGCGAAAGATAAGCGAGTAGGGCTCTCTAATGCATGAATCTGCCAACGAGCTCTTTCTGAACAAGAAATCAACACCCTCTCCAAGTCGTCCGAAGCATGCTTTGGAGAAGCATAAGGGCCAATATGTCTCGTAAACAGTCCATCCTTAATGGTCAGCAGATACATACAATCCCCTACACAAATCACTGAACAATGGTAGTTGACTTTTTCAGGAAAAGGGATGGGTGGAAACCCGCATTTTTAAGCGCTTTAATGTACATAGTTATACCAATTTTACTATTTCATTATATTTGAAGTGCTCTCCGTGGTCCAGGCGTTAAAGCTTGCTGCATTTTCTCCCCAGACCTCCTTTAGTCGTCTATCTCTTCCGCAACTGTACCTGTAGAAAGAATATTTTAGAGAGTTATTCATAGCAAAATCTTGATGATAGTCTTCCGCGATCCAAAACTTTTTAAAAGGTTTAACTTTAAGTTTAAATTGACCTTTGTCTTCCCCTAGTTCCAATCCTGCCAAAACAAAACTCTTTTTTGCTTCTACAAGTTGTTCCTCATTTACTGTATAAATCAACGGACGGTAGGAGTCGCCCCTATCGCAAAACTGTCCTTTGTCATCAAAGGGGTCAATATTCCTCCAATAACCCCTAAGAAGCTCCTCGTAACTAATCTCGTCCGGATCAAAAAGTACCCTCACAACCTCCTGATGTCCTGAGTGTTGTCTATATGTAGGATTTAATAATCTGCCTCCTGCATATCCACTTTCTACTGAAATAACACCCTTAGCCGCCTCTAGGTCATGCTCTAAGCACCAAAAGCAGCCTCCAGCAAACACAGCTTCTTGCTCTGATGCTTCTACTCCGAGTGGAGAGCAAAGTATCAAAGCAATAAGGACTAAATAAGCACAAAGTGTTTTTAGTTTTTCCAAGCAGTTTTTCATTTTCCAATCGATTCTAAAATTGATTTAGCAGCTCTTTTTGTTACCCCAGGGCTACCCAATTTAGCTCGAAGCCTCTCATACCCCTCCAGAATCTTAAGTCTTGCAGAGGAATCATTTAATAGCGTGGTAGAAATTTGAACTAACGTTTCTGTTCTAAATTCATCTTGTACTAACTCTGGGACAAGTGCTTCATTTAACAAGAGATTAACTGGTGAAATAAAGTCAACATGAAATCTAAGAATATATTTTGCCAAGAATGCTGTCATTCGACTGACTTTATAACCGACTATCTGTGGAACATTGTGTAAAGCTAACTCCATATTGACAGTCCCTGTCTTGCCAATAGCAAGATCTGTTGCTGCAAAAAGAAAAGGTTTTAATTTATTTGAATCTGCAGCAGGAATGACTCTCCCAACAACACCTTCTGCATCCATACAATCTCTAATGGGTTGTTCAAAACTTTTTAAGCCCGCTGGGATAAGGATCTTTAAAGAGGGATCCCTGTCTTGCAATAAAGATGCAGTCTTAGCCAATGCCGGCATCAAGTAACGAAGCTCTTGCTTTCTCGATGCGGGTAAGAGCAATAACAAACGCTCTCCTGAAGCCAATCCAAGCTTCTCTCTTGCAATTTGAACATCAGGCAGAATCTTTGTCGTGTCAATCATGGGGTGGCCTACCCAAGTCACTTTTCCACCCTTTTTGGTATAGAAATCTGCTTCTTCAGGGAAAATAGCCAAGATTTTATCTGTAAACCTAATCAAATCACTTGTCCCTCCATCACCAAAACTCCAAGCCCATTCTTGTGGGGCTATGTAATAGATAATCGGCACATGAGGCATTTTGTTTCGGACCAGATTACCCAGTCGAATATTTGGGCCCATGTAATCAATAAGAACTAGTACATCTGGTGATCGCTCGCTAAGAATATTTTCAAGACTTTTTTGAAGTTTCAAAGTCGGCAAAATAAAAGGGATTGCTTCCCAAAGGCCTATTGCTCCCATAGCAGAGGTATCTGCAACCAACTCCGCTCCAGCAGATTCCATAAGTGGTCCACCTAATGCCAATATCTCAAGATCGATTCCTCTCTTACTAGCACCTTGAAAAAGAGCATTGACCAGAAGACTTCCCTGCAGGTCGCCAGAGACCTCGCCGGTGCTTATCAATATTCGAGTCATTAACGGTAGGCCGGCATAGGGCCGCGACGGCCTTTTTGAATGGAGTCAGCCACAAAATCGCAGAGATGTATTGATGCAGGCATTAATTTCTTTTGCCGAGAGAGTCTTAAACCTTCTGCAATTACATGTTCAGATCGGAAAAGCAATGTCCACACTTCCTGAAGCTGTTTCAACTCAACTCCATCTTTGCTCTGATCAAGGCCACTACGACGAAGACCAACTCGATTAAGTCCTCTGACCCTCCCAGGGTGTCCTTCAACAAGACAATAAGGAGGAACATCTCGATCGACCCTAGTCATACCTCCGACCATTGCCAATCCACCTATATGGACAAATTGATGAATCCCCAAACAACCTCCTATAACTGCACGATCTTCAATGACAACATGGCCGGCGACTTGAATACTATTTGACATAACAATGCCATCGCCTAACTCGCAGTTATGACCTAAATGGCAATAAGCCATCAAAAGGTTTCCGTCTCCTATCTTTGTTTGCTCTCCCTCATCAGTCGCCCGATTAATAGTCACACACTCTCTAATGGTATTGCTATCACCAATAACAACTTCAGTAGGAGCACCTCGATACTTCAAGTCTTGAGGCTCTAAACCAATACAAGCACCAGGAAAAATCCTATTCTTTGAACCAATTCTCAAGCGGCCCTCAAGAACAACATGTGGACCTATCCACGTTTGGGCACCGATAGTTACATCACGGCCAATAATCGCGCCAGGACCAATGACCACCCCATCATCTAATTCTGCATGAGAATCAACAACAGCAGAAGGGTGGATCTGAGGTGGACTTTCAGCTGAGATCAAGGGAGGATTTCTGAGCTCGTTCATAACTCTCAATCCACAAGTGAAAACATCAAAGTGCCTGAACAAACAAGCTGCTCATCAACTCTGGCTTCAGCTTGCACTTTTCCAAATCTCTTCCTTTTCAGACTAAGCAATTCACAATTTATTGTTAACTGATCTCCAGGCACTACAGGGCGACGGAATCGCACTCCATCAATACCAGCAAAAACAAACAAACCCTTTTGAAGATCAGGCATCTGAGTAACTATTAGACCTCCAACCTGAGCCATAGCCTCAACTATCAGCACACCTGGCATTAAAGGCCGCCCAGGGAAGTGACCTTGAAATTGCGGCTCATTAATAGTCACATTCTTAATTGCTACTGCACGCTTACCAGGCTCATGCTCAATAACACGGTCAACTAATGCGAAAGGGTACCTATGAGGCAAAAGCCCCATAATCTGTTCACTAGTCAAGATTGGCTTGGTTGGAGAAGAGTCAGTCAAGAGATATCAGTGCAAAGGGAAGAGAGCAAAGTAGCGAAATCGGTATGTAACCCATGAGAACCTCTATAAACCATTACCTGAGCCTTTGGAAATCCAACAAGTGATAAATCACCGATTAAGTCCAAGAGCTTATG
This sequence comes from Prochlorococcus sp. AG-363-M17, assembly GCA_003278365.1. Taxonomy (GTDB): domain Bacteria; phylum Cyanobacteriota; class Cyanobacteriia; order PCC-6307; family Cyanobiaceae; genus AG-363-P08. Next base: position 51,700 of record QCFS01000006.1, read on the forward strand.
CCTAACTGGTTCATCAGGAAACCTCAATGGAGGATTTACCCATTTGTCACCATCACAGACCAATGCATTATCTAAGGAAGCACCTTTAATTAGGCCATCTGAACGCAATTTTTCAACTTGATCTAAAAATCCAAAAGTTCTAGCAGGGGCAATCTCCGTAACAAACTTCTCTGGTGTCAAAGAAATTGCCATGATTTGTTGTCCTATTGCACCATAGGGGAAATCAATAGCGCCAACCAATCGAAACTCATCAGCTGGTGTAGCAGTGATCACGCTATTTCCTCTGTGACAAACAATTGGTTCCAGAAGAGTGAGATTTAAAGGGCGTGGACTAAGTGCAGGAGTTATACCTGCCTCTGAAATAGCTTCTATCCACCCAATAGACGAACCATCCAAAAGAGGAATTTCCTCACCAGACACCTCTATCTCAACATGAGTCAGTCCAGATCCTCCAAGAGCAGCTAATAAATGTTCAACAGTAGACAAGGTTCGCTCCCCTAACTGGAGGTTAGTGCAAAGGATGCTATCTCTCACTTGATTTGTATTTAGGGTCAATGGTTCAGCATCTTCATTAACCCAAGAGAGATGAAAACCTGCCTTGTGAGAAGGCTTAAGGCGTACTTCACAAAACTCACCAGTATGAAGGCCTACACCACTTCTGGAGATAGCTCCTGCAAGAGTCCAGGAACCTTCATAATCAGCAGGCCATTTATTCACTAGAACTTCCAACCAACTCCTAGGTTGAATCGCCAATCTCCTGACAAACCCTGCGTAGCAGCCTCGAGACGTAAAGGACCCACTGGTGTTGTAACAATAACTCCTGTCCCAAGTGAGTAGCCTGATCCAGGCTTATTAAGCAGTCGACCTGGCTTCCCTGGAACATTTGCTTGTGAGCCAAAATCCGTCCCCGCATCTACAAATAATTCACCAGCAAGAATGCTCCATATGGGAAAGCGATATTCAACCGAAGCTTCTCCATAATTTCGTCCAACAGCCAAATCACAGTTGTGCCATCCCCTCACAGAATTTCCTCCACCCAAACAAAAGGCTTCATAAGGTGGCAACTGACCAAAGATAGAACCAGCTTTAACCTGAAAACCTACTGTTTGCCTGCAATCAGCCTGCTCACCTGGCTTAGTCCTACAACCCTTATGAAGCTTCAGCCAATTAACAGGGTAAAACTTTGTATAGCCTGTTCTAACTCTATTAAAGGTGGGGGAGTTATCTCCAACGGAAACATATTGATGAGTAGCAACTCTAAAGATGTCACCAGAAGTTGGATTTCTAGGATCATCTAAAGTGTTATATGTTGCACCAGTTCTTACCCCAACCAAAGTATTTTCTCGTGCACAATTGAAAGCTATACAGATAACATCTTCATTTGGAACTTTGCTATTCGAAAGATCTCTGGTAGAGACACCATAAGGAGAAGCTTTCCCACCAAAAGAAACAGGTTCTACGGTTTGTGCATTAAACCCAGCAACAATTGTCCAAGGCACTCTCTTATAAGGATTGCCATTATTTAATGGCCTTGAGAAAACTATTCCTCCACCCTTTCTCTCTAGTGCAACAGCGTTCCCATCATAGTCAAACCAGCTAATGCTGCTATCAGCATTCTTACCATCAGCCACAGAATCATATTTACCTTTACCGTGATTATTAGTACCTGTTTCATATGCCCAGGTACTAGTTGAGCCCGCATCATAGTAATCAGAAACTCCTCGAATATTTCCACTTGTCTTACTTCTGAAAGCCTGAGGTACATCTCTACTTAAGAAGAAAGTAGTTCTATAGGCAGTCCTATACTTATCACCTCTAATCCAAGGATCAGAAAACCCTACGTCAAGCAAGCCTCCATATTGTCCATAAGTAAAGTTTGTAGAAATCTGCCATGCTCTTCCAAAAAAGTTACTCTCCTGTAAGCCAGCAGTACCAAAAACACCTTGTGCACCACTATAACCAATACCACCTGACAATGAGCCAGTTGACTGCTCAATAATGCCCAAAACAATCATCACAGTTCCAGGCCTTCCAGGAACTGGCTTAAGTGTTACTTTAACATCACTAAAAAGAGATGTTCCGTATAGCCTCTTGATATCTCCTTCCAGCTGACTTCGATTGAAAATATCTCCAGGCTTGATTGAAATTTCTCTCTTAACAACCCAAGTACGAGTTTTTCCTTTAACAGGGTTTCCGTTCTCATCGCGATCATCACCCTCTTTATTTAAAAACTGAACTTCTACTGCTGCAACTGAACCTTCTATAACATTTACTGTAACTACACCTTGAGAAGTTACTCGACTTGGTCCTGTTATTCTAGCAAGTGAAAAACCTTGTTTGACATACCAATCTTTTATCTCCTTCATCCTTAATTGTAAGGAGTTTAAATTTAATGTTCTTCCATAATCTGTTAAGAATATTTCATCTATCACTGATTTAGGAATTTGTGCCTCTCCAATATCTAATTCAACCTTTGTTAACATCGGGTTGGGCTGAACAGTAACTATCAACTGAATACCAAGAGGACCATTCTTTGGTTCAATACGGACCCCCGCAAACCATCCAGTTGCATATATAGATTCCAAATCAATCTGCAAATCATTTCTAGTAACCGTTCCACCTGGACGGACTTGCATTGCGTCATAGGCAGCAAGTTGCAAACGATCTCTATCTGGATGATCTCCTATTCCTTCGATAATCACCTCAGTAATCAAAACAGTAGGTTCAACATTCTCACCGTCAGAGCTTTCAAGAGGTGGTTTAACAGATTCCTTAGATTTCTTCTTGTTGTCAGAAACAGATGGCTGCAGTTGAGCTAATTGGCTCTGATTAGGCTTGCCCCCCAATGATGAAGAGCTACGGGGTGGTTCTGATGACTTGGAATCTGCAGGACTCAACAGAAATGGAAGGACCAAAGCCAATCCATATACGCTTCGTCGAAAAGAATGCAAGGGATCCTTTGAGTTGGAACTAGCCATTTAAACGATCCGGGTTATCAACCGTGAACTTCCGCAGACCTTACTTGTAGTTGCGTGGTTTGGAGTATGCCCCTTGGACCCGTTTGAAGACCTCACCGTAGGCCTCCATAACATGATCAAGCCCTTGACGAAAGCGATCCTTATCAAGAATCCTCTCTTGAAGATCGCTAGTTCGTTGATCCCAAAGCCGACAAGTGTCAGGGCTAATCTCATCAGCCACGACTAACTTTCTTCTATTTGTTATTCCAAATTCGAGCTTGAAATCAACAAGAGTCAGATCAATCTGGTTGAAAAATTCTTTCAAGCATTTGTTCACCCGTCTGGCAAGGTCCTCAACATCACTTCTTTGATCATTTGTCAGCAAACCAAGTTTATCTAAACGTGCTTCTGTAATAAGTGGATCTCCTAAATCATCATCTTTGTAATAAATGTCCAGCAAAGCTGGATTGAGTTCAGTCCCAGCTTTTATTGGAGTTTCCTTGCAAAGGGATCCAGTCGCGATATTCCTTATGACAATTTCAAGAGGAATAATCTGCACATTTTGGGCCGCCATCCATGTGTCTGAGACCACACCCAAGTAATGAGTAGGAATTCCATGAGTCTCTAAGACTTCAAAAAGAGAGGCCGAAATCTGGCAATTCAATCGACCCTTATCGTGAAACTCCGCCTTTTTTAATGCATTAAATGCAGTTGCAGAATTCTTAAACTCAATAAACACCTCGTCAGGACTGCTCTGAGAAGTAAAGACTCGCTTTGCCTTGCCTTCGTATATCAGAGAACCATGGTTTTGCATTATTTTAGATTCCGTGAAAATCTGAGTAAGTGAAAGACTGCACCAATTCTGCTGAGAAGATGACTAAAGGGTGGGGGTTCAAGTCCCATTGAAATGAAAACAGTAGCAACATTAAATAAGGAGAGAGAATAACTTTCAAAGATCCTCCAAGCCAAATCTCCTTTCCATATCCTTATCCACAGCCTCCTATGAATTCTTCACAAGCCACTGATAAAGAACTTCCTCCCCTTGAAAAGATTTTAATTATTGGAAGCGGGGGCAGAGAAAATTCTCTTGCTTGGGCCTTGCAAAGATCTCAAGGCATTAAAAAGGTTTGGATCTCTCCAGGCAATGGAGGAACAGAAAAGATAAAAGGATGTATTCAGCTCCCTTGCTCTGAAACAGATCAAGAGGGACTTATCAAGATATGCCAAGAAAAGCAAATTGACCTTGTAGTAGTAGGGCCTGAAGCACCATTGGCAGCAGGGATAGCAGACGCATTTAGGAATAAAGGCATAGCAGTCTTTGGACCATCTAAAGAAGGCGCTCAACTTGAATCAAGTAAATCTTGGGCCAAAGAGCTGATGAGAGAAGGAAACATCCCAACAGCCAAACATTGGACTGCAACATGTAAAAAAGATGCTCTAAAAATAATTGATCAACTCCGAATTCCTTTAGCAGTAAAAGCTGATGGTCTTGCCGCAGGGAAGGGCGTTATTGTTCCAGAATCGATAGATTCAACGAAAAAAGCTATTAATCAAATATTTGAAGATCCTGCTATCAAATCTGAGCAGGTTGTCCTTGAAGAAATAATCAGTGGTCCTGAGGTGTCAGTATTCGCTTTGTGTGATGGAGAGAAAATGGTTTTACTACCTCCTGCACAAGATCATAAAAGACTTAATGAAGGGGACCAAGGTCCAAATACAGGTGGGATGGGTGCTTATGCACCAGCAAATCTTGTGAATCAAGAAGACCTAGCTCTCATCAAAGAAAAAATTCTTATGCCCACACTGAGTGGGCTTATCAGAAGGGGTATTCAATATAGAGGCGTTATCTATGCAGGGTTAATGTTAACGTCATCCGGGCCAAAAGTTATTGAATACAATTGTCGTTTTGGTGATCCCGAATGCCAAGCTTTAATGCCACTAATGGGTACTGAATTAGCTGTAGTCCTCCAAGCCTGCGCACTTGGGTCTCTAGAGTTAGCACCTAAGTTATCGATAGAAAAAGGATGCAGTGCTTGTGTAGTAATTGCTTCATCGGGCTATCCAAAATCAGCTCGATTAAATGATCCAATCACAATAAATTTGCAGACTTCCAAGAACTTACAAGTGTTTCATTCAGGGACTAAATGCAATTCAAAAGGAGAAGTTGTCACTTCAGGAGGTAGAGTCTTATCCATTGTTGGCCAAGGTGAAGACTTCAACGAAGCCTTCTCAATCACATATAAAGGCATTAATCGAGTACATTTTGATGGAATGAACTATCGTTGCGACATTGGCCACCAAGTTAGAGATTTTTAATCTGGAGTCGAAGAGAAGAGACTGATGGAAAGCACTAATTCAGAAGCACTAGTTAGCTGGAAAAATGAAGGGGGTCCGAATCCACAGCCTGAAGTCAAAGGGTGGTTATCAAAGTTAAAGCTTTGGTGGACAAATTTCAGTCTTCAAACAAAACTGCTCACGATTGCAACATTAGTTGTAAGTCTAATGATGACAGGAATAACCTTTTTTGCGCTTAATGGCATCCAAAGAGATGCGGGACTAAATGATACTCGCTATGCAAGAGATCTTGCCCTTCTGATATCAGGAAACGTCTCAGAGCTAATTGCAGAAGGAAAAGAAAATGAGGTAGCAAACATTTCAGAACAATTTTGGAGGTCCAGGAAAGTTCTTCGCTATATATTCTTTGCAGATTCAAAAGGAATTATTTATTTAGGAATACCCGTAAGTGGTATTCCAGCTAATGGCTATAGTGAACTTCAAGTAAGCCGTAAACTTGAACTTCCCGATGAATTTAAAAACCGTGCCCAAACCCCTTTAGTCAGAAAGCATATCACTCCCCAAGGGCAAGTGATTAATGTTTTTGTACCTTTATTCTCTAAGGGGAATTTTCTAGGCACTCTAGCAATAGGGGTCAATCCTAATGAGAACACCTTAGCAAGTGCAGCACTAACAAGAGAAGTAACCGTTGTAGTTTTCATATCAATTTGGATATTAGTAATTCTAGGAGCTGTTATAAATGCTTTAACAATTACTCGACCTGTAAAAGAATTACTTCGAGGAGTTAGAGATATCTCAGCAGGGAATTTTGATTCGCGAATTTCTCTTCCAATGAGTGGTGACCTTGGCGAGCTTTTAAATAATTTCAACACTATGGCATTACAGCTTCAGGTTTATGACGCTGCAAACATTGAAGAGTTAACCGCCGCTCAAGCAAAACAACAGTCTTTAATTGCAACAATGGCAGATGGAGCAATTTTATTAGATGAAAAGGGTAAAATTGTTTTAGCCAATCCAACTGCATACAGACTTTTTAGATGGGAAGGCAGAAAGATTGAAGGCCAAGAATTACTTAATGAGCTTCCTGAATTACTTTCGAATGAGTTACATGAACCAATCTCTTTGTTGCTTACAAAGTCTACTGAAAGCAGTGACCTTCGGTGCATTCTTGACGAACCAAAGAGAACACTTCAGATCTTTCTACAATCTGTAAGAGATCCAAGTTTAGAGAATTTAAAAGGTATAGCAGTAACTATTCAAGATTTAACACGAGAAGTAGAGCTTAATGCTGCTCAAAGTCGTTTTATTAGCAACGTTTCTCATGAGCTAAGAACACCACTATTTAATATCAAAAGCTATGTAGAAACATTATATGACCTTGGTGACCAATTGAGTAAAGAAGAGCAAAAAGAATTCTTAGGCGTAGCGAATGCAGAGACGGACCGACTAACTCGACTAGTAAATGATGTTCTTGACTTGTCTAAGTTAGAGCAAGGAAGAAGTATGGAGTTTGAGGCTATAGATCTAATTCCTGCGATAGAGCAGACACTTCTCAATTACAAGCTTAACTCTGATGAAAAAGGAGTTAAGCTAAATTTAAATATTAAAGAAGAGATTCCAAAAGTACTAGGGAAATGGGATCTTGTACTACAAGTATTAGACAACTTAATAGGGAATGCTCTTAAATTTAGTCAAAATGGTGGCCTGGTAAATATTAGTGCATACACTTGGCCAGACTCATGTACTGCAAAACCATTAAAAGAGGAGATTGGGTCAGCTCCTGCTTGTGAACTTGTCTCCCCACTTCCAAGGCTAAGGATAGAAATTGCGGACACGGGCTGTGGGATAAATAAAGAGGCTCAAGAACGTATTTTTGATAGATTCTATCGAGTTGAAGATTCCGTTCATACTGAAATTGGAACTGGCCTTGGATTATCTATTGCAAAAAGCATTGTAGAGAAACATGGAGGCAGCATCCAAATGGTTAGTGAATTAGGCTTAGGTACAACATTCTGGTTTGATTTACCTCTAGAAGGCGCAGATCCTAATGAGTTAGTAATACAAGCAGAGCGCCTTAACAAGGGATTATTTGCCGAAGATGTCCTTTAGAAGTTGATAATTAGTTTTATCAGGATTTCCCACCATCAGTAAGTGGTGTATCTGCTCTTTCGTCATTGATAATTCGATGAGGTACACCGCTAAAAATCTGTTCAAAATTTGAGAACGTATCTTTTATCTGTGGACCATTATCTGTAATCACAAACTCTCTAATTCTTTTGTCATGCCATGATCCACGCATTTTAAAAACATTAACAGCCCTAGCCATTTCACCCTTTATCTCAACATACTGGAGGAGAAGAATAGTATCAGTTATTGTTGAAATGTGGGAATCTGTAATCGAATGACTTCCCATAAACTCTTCCGCCGTATTTGTAAAAAATCCTGCAATCTCTTCTTGCTTAGCATAACCAGTCACACCAATTACAAATTGTCTAAATGCATTTAGGCTCACTCCACGAGCCAGCGCTGACAATGAATCTATTGCCATACGAGAAGGCTTGTATTGACTTATCTGGGTTTTAATAATTTGCAGATGATCTTCTAAACCAGTTGATTCTGGGTACGCACATATGATCTTTAAAAGCCCATCACTTTCCATTTTCTCAAAATCTATACCCCAACTAGTGGCATTTCTAAGCATTTGAGCTCGAGACTCTTCATAAGCAAAAAGGATTGCACGCTGTTTATTGTTATATGCATCCTCAATAAATTTCGATACCAACATTGTCTTACCAGTCCCAGTGGCACCTGTTGCAAGAATAATTGAGTCCTGAAAGAAACCTCCACCACACATCTCATCCAACGCTGGGACACCGGAACTAATGCGCACATTTGATGAGCGCTGAGTGAGTCTCATAGCGCCAAGAGGGAAAACACTTATTCCATCAGTGCTCATAGTGAAAGGGAACTCGCCTTTCATATGAGTTGTTCCTCTTAACTTGAGAATTTCAACTGTTCGTCTTCTTTTCTCAGCCTCAAGTACATTTCTGAGAATTACAACATTGTCAGAGACAAACTCCTCGACTCCATAACGAGCTATTGGACCATACTCATCAATTCGCTCAGTTGTCATAACTGTCGTAACTCCGATCTCCTTAAGACGAGCAATTAAGCGGAAGATCTCTCTTCTAACTACATAAACTGCGTCATATTGCTGAAAAACTGCAGTAATTGAGTCGATTGCAACTCTTTTAGCTTTGTATTTGCGTATTGCATAACTAATCCTCTCAATTAATCCAGACAAGTCAAAGCTTCCTGCAACATCTTGCCCTTCTGGATCAGGCGATGCATCAAGAATAAAAAGCTTATCCTTATCAACTAAATCCTTTAGATTCCAACCAAAACTTGCTGCATTCCTAAGGATGTCCATAGGAGACTCTTCAAAAGTTACAAATATTCCTGGTTCGTCAAATTGACAAATTCCATTATGCAAAAAATGCAACGAGAAGACAGTCTTACCCGTACCAGAAGTACCGCTAATAAGGGTGCTACGTCCCGATGGGATCCCTCCATGGCATACATCATCAAAACCTTCTATCCCCGTAGGAAGCTTTTGAACCTGAAATGATGTTTCACCCTCAACGGAAGACGTCATAACTATTTTGATCTAGTTAAACCTTAGAGAGAAAAAGCCAAAGATCCACTACTGAAAGCCCCCCTTAAGAATTGATGGCACTTTGTCCTCATCTCCAAACGAATCGAGTCAATTAATCCCAATATCACTTTCAGTCAATTCGTCATACAACAAGTCAAGTCCGATCAAAACTCTCTCTCGATCAGACAAATCACCAATAATTCTTCGTACTGGAGGTGGCAAAATCTTTGCCAACGTTGGGGTTGCAAGAATCTTGTCTTCCTCAGCAAGCTGAGGATTCTTCAACACATCAATCACCTTTAATGCATATATACCTTGAAACTCGGTCTCCAGAATGTCTCTCAAAGTCTTGAGGGCTCTCATAGAGTTTGGAGTATTCCCTGCAACATAAAGTTTGAGTATATAGGTCTTTCGAGCTGACATTACACACTCCCAACTCTCCAATCACATCACACTAAAACTTCAAAAGCAACTCTTGGTGCAAACATGAGACCTTGGGGAAGGGATCCCAAGGTCTCAGACAATATTAATTCTTGACTAATCGGACCTTTAGAGCCGAAGATGGATTTCTAGTATTTCGATTACGTAACAGGCCTAATCGGCAAAACCGTCCGCATAGCCCTTCTCTAAAGAATATTGAGATGGCTGGACTTTCCCGAGCCTGAACGTGTCAACTTCAAAATGACCACAAAAACAACTTCCAAAACAACTTCCAAAACGACTGCGAAAACGACTTCAAAAACGACTGCGAAAACGACTGCGAAAACTTCTTCTTCTCCCAGTAAACCTTCGGAGAGCAAAGAAATCCCTTATGCAATTGTAGAGTCATCAGGGCAACAAGTCTGGATGCAACCAGACCGCTATTACGACCTTGACAGGATCCAAGCAGAAATAGACGAGACCATAACCCTCTCCAATGTCTTACTCCTAAAAAATGGTAAGGAAGCAACTGTTGGCAAACCATATGTAAACGGAGCCTCTGTTGAACTAAAAGTCTTAGCGCATAGAAGAGGCCCTAAAATCATTGTCTACAAAATGCGTCCCAAAAAGAAAACACGACGAAAAAATGGGCACCGTCAGGAACTGACCAGAGTTATGGTTAAATCAATATCACTAGCTGGCAAGGCCCTCAACTAGCATTCTATTCATTTCTTTCATCTAAAACATGGCACATAAGAAAGGCACAGGTTCAACACGTAACGGGAGAGATTCCAACTCTAAACGCCTTGGAGTTAAAGCATATGGAGGTGAATCCGTTACAGCAGGATCAATCCTTATTCGCCAAAGAGGGACTTCCGTTCTTCCGGGCAAAAACGTTGGGAAAGGCAAGGATGACACTCTATTTGCTCTAGCTGACGGAGTGGTCAACTTTGAAAGCATTAGACGAGGGCTAAGGAATCGAAAAAGAATAAATGTAGCCTTAGTGCAATAAATATCTCAGTATTAGTCCAAATAAAAAAACTAACAGACACCAGAGAAACTTAAGTAATTAAGTACCTAAGTTAAAGCTTATTTTTATAAATTCTTGCTGTAATTAATAAAGGGTGAAAGACTTCTAGGTAGTTAGTCTGAAGGGTAAGGAAGAACTCTTCAATCATTTTGGGATCATCATAATGAAATGGATACTCGCTATTAAATCCCTTAAAGAAATACCAGTTCAATAAAATCTTTGCATCATTACTCATGTGTTTACAAAAAATTGTCAATTGCGATGAGGGGTCAGGTATGTGTTCCAGAACATCAAGACAAGTAATAAAGTCAAAAGTAATTTTTCCTACTTCATTGATGTCCCTATAAAAAGAGATCTTTTCTTGAAGGCCCAGAGATTCTGCACGTTCTTTGACAAACTCACGATTTTGAGGATTAAGGTCAACAAACCAAACATGCTTAACAACAGGCAAAGCTGCCGCAAACAATGCATGAGTGCCTATACCTCCACCAAAATCAAGAACATTCCCATGTGCAAACATCTTCAACAATCTAAGAGTCTCAGAAATATATTGCGCACTTTCAAGATGCCATGAAGCTAAATCAAATAAATGAGCAGTACCAACATTCTTTTCATAAAAACTTGATGGATCTTTATCTTCAAAAGAACCAGGGTGAAGTGCTGCTAAGTCTTCTGAGCCTTGTTTCAAAAGTCCATTGATCTCGTCACTTGAGAGGTCAAGGTATTTTCCCAAATGATTTTTTAGATCCAACCCAGTCCTAAGAAACTCTTCTATATCAATCGATGGTTCCCCAATAGGCTTATCCATATTCCTAAAATCATAGCTTCACATGAATTGTGACGCGTAAACAACTCACTGGGTGCCATAGTCAGAAACCCAGAAGAAATTCTGCTTTGGAAGACTTGCTTGGCTTTGTAATCATTAATAAGCCCACTGGCCTCACCTCCCATGGATGTGTAAACCGAATTAGACGATTTGCTGGGATAAAGCGCGTAGGGCACGGAGGGACACTCGACCCTGCCGTAACGGGTGTTCTCCCTATCGCGATTGGCAAAGCCACTCGCTTATTTACATACCTTCCTGGAGACAAAACCTATCTTGGGAAAATTCAGCTTGGGGTTCGAACAACAACAGATGACCTTCAAGGAGAAATCCTTGAAACTCAAAGTTGGCCTCAAATGGACAAAGCCTATTTAAAAAGCCAGCTAAATTGCTTCAAGGGAGAAATTGAGCAAATTCCTCCAAACTTTTCAAGTGTGCATATTCAAGGCAAGCGTGCTTATCAAATAGCAAGACGCGGAGAGTCAGTTTTACTTGCACCCAGAAGAGTCACAATCCATTCATTAAATCTTCTCAATTGGGATCAAACAAAAGGCCAGCTTGAAATATCAGTTCACTGTTCATCAGGAACTTATATCCGTTCATTAGCAAGGGATCTGGGGGTTAAGCTTGGCTGCAATGGTTGCCTTGCAAAACTACAACGCACTCAAGCTCTTGGTTTCCATGATTGGCAATCTATTCCTCTCCCAGATGAAACCAAAAGGATTTCAAAAGATTTTTTCAATTTAATCGTGCCTCCATTAAAAGCATTAACCCACATGAAAAAGCTCAGACTATCAGCTAAAGAAGTTTTGCTTTGGAGAACTGGTCGTACAATTACTCCTAATCCAAAGCAAATTGAAGAAGCGAATAAAAAAGCTTCTATCACAACTGAACTCACAAGGAAATCAATAGTAGTAGTCTCAGAGAACGAAGAATTTGAAGGTATTGGAGATTATCTTGACGACCTCACTATTAAGCCTAAAGTTGTATTCAATGCTATATAAAGATTTTTTAAATAGAATCGCGAGAAAAAATCATCCTTTAAATCAGAATCATTGCTTGCTTATCAACCCAAATATAAAGATTCATATGCCTTTTCAGCCAACTTGCTGGCAAGTTATCATTAGGCAAGGCTGTAAGTAAACTTCGTAAAATTCTAGACTTACTTTCGCCAGTAACAATAAGATGGATTTCTTCAGCAGCAAGAATTTCTTTTATTCCAAGAGTAATAGCATATTTAGGCAAGTTATTATTATCACAGGAGAAATCATTTGCATTTTGTTTTTTCGTACACTCAGAGAGCAAAACCACTCTACATTGAGAGTCTAATCCACAGGGAGGTTCATTAAAACCGATATGACCATTCAATCCCATTCCTAACAATTGGAGACCTAATCCACCTTTTTTAATTAGTTCCTCTGAATAGAATAAAGCTTCAGATTTTGGATCATTGGTGTTTCCATTGGGAACATTAATTTGATGTTTTTTCAGGCCAAGTGGATCACCCAGGTTTTTCCACATATATGCTGTAAAGCTATTTAAATCCTGAGGTTGAATACCTACATATTCATCAAGGTTAAAGCTACACCATTTATCCTTCAATAATTCTATTTCAGGACCGCTCCAATTCCTTAATCGATTAAGCAAGCTTGCATAAATTGGTCTCATGGTTTTTCCCGTAGCGAGGCCTAATGGTTTCGAATTCTTATCGTTAAGTGTTTTTCTTAAATTACATTCTAAGACATCTACAACCGCCTCATTCAAGCTAGAAGTATCCCCAAAAATGCTAATGCAATGAGGAGAAACGAATGAATATTCTTTTAATCTTTGTTTTTTCAACACTTCAAATAACATCAAATACTACGAGGTTGACTTAACTGGACCAGCCATATTGAGGGATAGTTTCTTGACTTCTCTAAAAGGAATAATTTTAACGCCAGAATAAAAATGCTTCAGTATTCCACGAAAATCAAATCCTCTTTGAGCAAGGCCCTTAGCACCCCACTGACTCATCCCTACGCCATGACCAGCACCTAAACCACGCACATAAAGATATGAAGATTTAAAAGAACTTATGGATTTCACCTTTTGAACTGGAGGAGGAGCGGAAATTGGAGGCAAGGGTTCAATATTACTGAACCAATCAAACTGCTCTCTATATTTATTAAGATTAGTGGTTTCTTCTTTATTATTAATACGCTCAAAATTAAAAGAAGACCCCAAGGGATTCTTATATAGAAGATCATTAGTTAATGGTTTTTTAGAAAGTAACTCAAAATTAACCAAAGTACTTTTTAGATCTAACCTTCTACGGACTTCATCCCCAGACAGAACAATTCGACCTCGTGGACCTGACAAGTTGACCTTTTGAATCCGTCCAGTATTACTCTTTCTGGTGACTTTAATTCTATTCAAACCTCCTATCTCAGAAAAAGCCTTTGTCAATTCCTTAGGGGAAAACCACTCTTCCCATTGCCTGGAAGGACTTTCTTGATCAAAGTCCTTGACACTAACTAAATAAGGTAATTGTTTTTTCCATACTTCACCAC
>QCFS01000007.1 GCA_003278365.1 Prochlorococcus sp. AG-363-M17
TGTTTGCGTTTGGTTGACTTCTATGGGCATATGCACCATGGCTTTCAACCTGAACGGGTTTAACTTCAACCAGTCAATTGTTGACTCTCAGGGCAAAGTTGTTCCTACTTGGGGAGATGTTTTGAACAGAGCCAACCTTGGTATGGAAGTTATGCATGAGCGCAATGCTCACAACTTCCCTCTTGACCTTGCGGCTGCTGAATCTACACCTGTTGCTTTAGTTGCACCTGCTATTGGTTGAGCTTAAGTAAATTTTGCTTTAACCAATAGGACAGAAGGTTGTATGACTTTCTTTTGCTTCCCCCCTCGAGAGAGGGGGGATTTTTTGTGGGAGGTTCAGTTCGAATGGAGAGAGGGAGGTTGAAAAAGGAGGACCTGGGGGAAATCTTCCAAATAAGCGTTGCATTCTGTTGGGTCAATACCTTTTTGATTAATGCCAATGTCTTTTGAGCACTTTTTCTTTCATTTAAGTTTGCTGTTTGTCGCTTTAAGCGCAAACTTTTTTTCTGCATTAGCAGGGGGTGGAGCAGGACTTATACAGCTCCCAGCTCTGATATTGCTTGGTCTCCCTTTTCATACAGCTTTAGCTACACATAAAATTGCAAGTGTTGCCCTTGGGATAGGAGCAAGCTACCGATATTTGCACGCCTATCCCCTGAATAGTCGTCTTGTTGCCTTAATAATCTTTTGTGGCTTACCAGGTGTTTTTCTTGGAGCACATTTTGTACTTCTGGTACCTGCGCAACTCCTAAATCTTATCCTGGGAGTATTTACTATTCTCCTAGGCATTTACTCTTCATCGAATAAGGACTTGGGCGCAATTTCTAGTGTTAGAAGATTGAATTTGATCGAGCTTGCTTTGGGGGGAATAGTCTTATTCTTTATTGGTTTTTTGAATGGCTCGATAAGTTCAGGTTCAGGACTCTTTGTGACTATTTGGCTGGTTTTTTGGTTTGGCCTTGATTATTCTCTTGCGGTTGCATATACATTGATTTTTGTAGGACTTGCTTGGAACTCACTTGGAGCATTGGTTGTAGGGATGGATATAAATGTTTCATTGATCTGGCTACCTACACTATTGATTGGATCATTAATAGGAGGTTATCTTGGCTCACATGTAGCAATCTTGAGGGGTAGTCAAGCAGTTAAGAAAGCTTTTGAGATCCTTGCTTTAGGAGTAGGAATTTCCTTGCTTTTTAAAGCTTATCCTTTTTGATTTAATTAAGTGTAGATTGTTTTTTGTCAAGCTTTTAGCATTTCAACTATGCTAGTGATCTACCTTTCCAAGTCCACCCTCTTCCTGTAATTGTTCGGAATAGAGAAGTTGGCCCTAGAAATAGAATAATAAGACCACCAATACCCATCAGCCACCAATACTTTGTAGGGAAAAGAAATCTTTCTTTTGTCCAGCGTCTTAGAATATACTGAATAATAATTCCACCTAGTGAAAGAAACATAGATACTTTAAATAATAATGTAACCTGAGGTATTAAAAGCATGTAAATTACTGATGAAGGCATAATTATCCAAGGCATGGTAAATATCAAAAAGACTATTGTAGATGCGCCAAGTGATTTGATAATGTTTCTGTCAAGTCCGATAAACCAGTTTTTACTCCATCCTTCCCAGAGTTCGTAAAAATTCGAGTACATTCCTAGATCTATAGAGTCAAGACCTAGGAGAAAACGTAAGTTAAATCCTGAAGACTTAATATTTCTTGCAAGTGCGAGGTCTTCTACAACCTCTCCTGCAATTGCAGAATGACCTCCTATCGCTTTATAGGAAGTGTGCCTAAAAAACATAAAAGGTCCTGCGGCAAAGGCTGTTTTATTGTTTTTATTATTCGTTGCTTTAATAGGGAATCCCATAGATAGCAAGCTGGCCATTATCGGTTGTACCATCCATTCGGATAGGCAGCTGCAAGTCAATCTTGGCGCAAGACTAAGCAGGTCAATATGTTCTAGATCAGCCTGAGAAAGTGCTCTCAGCAGAGTGAATTCTTTCAATCGCACATCTGCATCAAGAAATAATATCCATTCACTGGAAACTTTTCTTACTGCTTCTGAACAAGGCCAGTTCTTTCCGACCCAGCGTTTCCCTTCAGGTCTGCGTCCACAGTTGATAATCTGATATGGAATACTTGCGTTGCTTAATATTCTGCTGGCTGTTTTAGTTGTGTTGTCTTCAGAATTATCATCAGCAACTATTATCTCCAATTTAGTACATGGCTTTTTATTTCCAATTACACTTGTGAGGCAATCTTCAATATTCTTTTCTTCATTATATGTTGGAATTATGATTGTTAAGGAAGTGTCTAAAGCTTTACTCCTTTGGCCTTCGATACTTTTTAATTCTGGAGCTTTGTCTAAAGCTCTTATAACTCCTAATAGGAGAATTAGTATTCCTAAAGTTGATGCTCCTGAGCAGTAAAATAATATTAAAGGAGAATTAAACAATTTTGAAGTTGCAATGTAATTAATTGGGAGTCATTCTCCTTATACCTTTTGTTTGCAATCTTAGTTATGGTGGCTTCATGCTTTGAGCATATGTTTAAGTTCTTTCTATAGCTTAGCCTAAGATTTATAGTAATTCTGTTTGCTTAACTCCAAAGTGGACAGAAAGCCGGTGACTGGATTTGAACCTGCGACCTACTGATTACGAATCAGTTGCTCTACCCCTGAGCTACACCGGCAAGTACAGGAACCTAACATTTGTAATTATTCCTTTTTTCATTGAGCAAACTTTCTGGCGACCCTTCAAAGTTGGATCCCCAACTCCGTAAGAGACTCTTAGAAGAGTCAAGAGCGCCTTGGAGAGGCTTGAGAAGGGCTCTCTGGCTTGCATTAATTGGCTCGGCTGGAATTGGCGCTTTAATCATGCTTTTGAGAACTTTTAGCGGAGATGAAGTTTCTATAGGTGATTGGGGGGTACAGATTGCCGCACTGTCTTTATTCGGTGGATTGCTTTGGCTGGATAGATCAACCGTCAAATAATTGGCGTATCTAATTTATGCCTGGAGTTGAAAATTTGTACAAATAAACTGCACTTCTGCATCAATGGTCTCGAATAGACAGTTATGAGGTCAGCTTCCTTTTTTGAGTTACAAGCTTGTATGCCTCCACTATGTCTCCTTCTTGCCAATTAGCAAAGCGATCACATCCCAAGCCACATTCGAACCCAGTTGCAACTTCTTTTACATCATCTTTATTTCTTCTTAAAGAATCTAGGTCTCCCTCGAAAACAATTTGATTTGAGCGGTGAACTTTAACTCTGCAGTTTCGTTGAAGTTTTCCATTAGTGATATAACAACCTGCTACAGCACTTTTCCCAATGGTAAAGATTGCACGCACTTCTGCTTGTCCTAGCGATTCTTCAACCATTTCAGGTTCTAGTAATCCCTCCATGGCTAGCTGAATGTCTTCAAGAAGTTTATAAATTACTTCGTATTCTCTTACGTCTACTCCTGTTGAATCTGCTGCCCGTTTTGCACCAGATGCCATAGATGTATTAAATCCAACAATCACGGCTCCAGAAGCTGCTGCTAGATCGACATCTGTTTCTGTGATTTCTCCAGGTGCAGAGAGTAAGACTCTTACCTGAACTTCATCTTTTGGCAGTTGTTCTAAGGAACCAAGTATGGCTTCAACACTTCCTTGAACATCCGCTTTGAGAATCAGGTTTAGTTCTTTGAGCTCGCCTTCATTAGCTTGGCCAGACATTGCTGAAAGTGAAACACGCCTTGAGGCCATTTGTTGGGCTAATCGCGTAGCTCTTGCGTCAGATGCTCTTTCTCCAACAACAGAACGTGCTGATTTTTCGTCTGGGTAAACCTCGAATTCATCTCCTGCTGTAGGTACTTCGTTGAATCCAAGTGCCTCTACAGGACAAGAAGGTCCCCCTTGTTTAAGCCTGGAGCCATTCTCGTCAACCATGGCTCGAACTTTTCCTAGTACTGGACCTGCGGCCACTACATCACCAGTTTTGAGAGTTCCATTCTGAATCAAGAGTGTGGCTACTGGTCCTTTTGCTTTGTCTAGATGTGCCTCAATCACGGTTCCTTTTGCTAGACGATTTGGATTGGCTTGTAAGTCCTCAACTTCTGTGACCAAGAGAATCATTTCTAAAAGTTTGTTTATGTTTTCACCTTTTATTGCACTTACTGGAACCATTACGACTTCCCCTCCCCAGTCTTCAGACACAAGTTCTTGTTCGGAAAGTTCTTGCTTAACTCTGTCGGGCGAAGCACCTTCTTTGTCAATTTTATTGATCGCGACAATTATTGGTACTTCCGCAGCACGAGCATGGCTTATGGCTTCAAGTGTTTGAGGCCGTACGCCATCATCAGCTGCGACAACAAGAATGGCTACGTCTGTGACTTTCGTTCCTCTAGCTCTCATTGCTGTGAAGGCTTCATGTCCAGGTGTATCTAAGAAAGTGATTTTTCTTTCTTCCCCGCCATGATTTATTTCTACTTGGTATGCACCAATGTGCTGGGTGATACCTCCTGCTTCTCCGGCAGCAACTCTTGCTTTGCGAATGGCATCCAAAAGACTTGTTTTCCCGTGATCGACATGACCCATGACAGTCACGACCGGCGGACGTCTGATGAGATGTTCCAGATCCGTATCTTCAATCATCTCTACTGTTTTCTTGGCAGCTTCTTCGACGTCGTCTTGTAGAACAGGGACTCCAAATTCATCGGCGACAGTTTCTATTGTTGCTAAATCAAGTGACTGAGTAACTGTCGCGATAATCCCTTTAAAGAAGAGAGATTTGATGATCTCAGAGCTTTCCACGCTGAGCATGTCGGCTAGCTCTTGGACTGTGAGATTGTCCTCTGGGACAATAAGCATCTCTGGCCGTACTTGCTTTGCTTCTCGAGCTGCGCGAAGTTCCATGGCCCTTCTTCGTTGCCTTTGTCTTGTGGTTTCCTTCTGGCGTTTCCTCATCGCTGCTACAGGCTTGGTAGCAGTCTTTTGTTTTGATTTTGGTTTTGATGGCCTAGCAAGACTTGCTGAAAGAACAACTGCTTGTTGCTCGCCTGCATAACCGCCTGTTTCCGCTGTTAAAGCGTCATCGTTTTCCCCAATAATGTGAACTTTCTGACGTTGCTTTTGAGGAGATTTACTCCGAAGTGCCTCAAGTTTTGCGCTGTCATCCCAATCGGGTTTACCAGGTCTTCTAGGCGCACCTGAGCCAGCTCGATGGCTTGGACGTTTTGGAGCTGCAGCTGGTGTGGGCCTGTCTTTTGGGGGTGTGGCTCCTTGTGCTCCTCCTTTGGGAGCAACTGGGCTTCCATCAGGCCTGCGAGGAGGTGGAGTGCCAGGACGGCCAGTTGGCTTTTGTAATTGCATGAGTTCGCCTGGAGCCATTGGCTTTCTCATGCCTGAAGGCATACCACCAGGACGAGTGGGGGCCCCTGGCCTATTGCTACCGTCTTTTTGACCACTACCTCCTTGAGGTGAACGGTCACGGCGAATAGGCTTGCCAACCAGCTCCAGAGAATTATTCCCTGATCGTGGCTGCCCAGGCCTGTTTTGATTAGGTTTTATAGGATTTCCTTGTCTCTGAGGCGATCCACCTCTTTGGGGCATGTTATTCCTTGGGTTTGTTCTCCCAGTTGGACGAGGACTTACCCCTGGTCTCTTTTTGTCTGAGCGTTGCACTTCCTGGCGAACGGGAGGCGCCGCTGGTCGTTTCGGTTGAGGGCGACCTACTAGTTCAGGCCTTGGTCTGGACCGGTCTGGTGAAGTAGTCGTTTTCGACGGAGGAGCATTGCGACTCCCTCCTGTTTGTGGAGCCTGAGGTTTTGAGACAATGCGAGGGCGAGGAGCGGGCATGCCACCAGCCCTAGGATTGGTGCTGGAGGAGCTTGGTTTTTTCTCTGGTGAAGTAGGTCGTAGTGGAGCAGAAGGCTTTATTGCTGGTTTTGGAGCTGATGACTTTGTGTCAATAGGGGGAGTTGGGCGATTTATTTGTGAACTGGAAGCAGATGGTCTTTTTACTAATTCAGGAGGTTTAGGCGCTGTATTTTGAGGAGCTTTTTTGGAAGTGGATGGTGAAGCCTTTGTTGTTGGACGACTTGGCCCTTTTGGCTTTATGGGAGCTTTGGGAGCGGAAGATGGTGCTACTTGTGATTTCTTAGGGTTTTCAGAAAGCTGTTTAGATGTTGGATTGGCAGCTTTTTTTACTGAAAGAATTACTTTCTCTGCTTGAGGTTTTGGTTTGGATGATCCTGTTGAACTTTTCTTCCCAGCTAATACACCTTTTATACGCTTAGCTTCTTCGTTACTAATAGAACTGCTGTGGCTCTTTGCAGCAATTGAAAGATTCTTAGCAGCATCAAGCACGTCTTTGTTCTCAAGGCCTAAGTCCTTGGAAAGTTCATAAATTCTGATTTTGCCGCTGCTGGTCATTAAGTTTCCGGTTGTGCCTGTGATTTAGGAGGGTAGTCCCCTTGAGAAAAGGAGTTCTTAGTTCATCTTGCCTTAGTTGCTAACTCATTGCTTTGAATTAGCCGCTTTTGAAGCACCTCGAAAACGCTTTCAGGGACCTTGCATCGAAGGGCCTTTTGTAAACGCTTTTTCCGTTGGGCCACATCTAGGCAGTCCTCATTTGGACACAAATAGGCTGATCGGCCCATTCCGAAACTGAGGACTACTCCGTCCTGGTGATCACGAATAACCCTCCAAAGTTGCTGTCTATCCAGCAATTTCTTACAGGCTACGCATCGACGCAGGACTTTGCTTGGTTTCACCGGGTTCTATCCTCTTCCTCAGAGGGGGTTTTTAGTTCGGAGTCTTTCTCGCCGTTAGAAATATTCGTTACTTCTGCACTTTCTGCATCTAATGCTGAGTCTTCATTTGGGTAGTCCTCTTCATCCTCAGGAAGAGGGTATAGCTCTCTAAGACGCGCATCTTCTTCCGCTCTGGTCGCTTGTTCAGCTGCCAGTCTTTCTTCTGTTTCACGCTGTAAGGCTTCTTCTTCCTCTCTTTGAGAAATCAGCTCTGCAACAGCTTCATCTTCAACTGCCTGATCATATTCCTGAGAATTTTTGATATCAATCTTCCATCCTGTTAGTCGCGCAGCAAGCCTTACATTTTGTCCTTCTCTTCCAATTGCAAGACTTAATTGATCAGGTGGAACAAGAACATGTGCATGTTGACCTTCAGGGTCGACAAGCCTGACCATCTCAACTCTTGAAGGACTTAATGAATTAGCAATGTATTGGACAGGGTCTGCTGACCATCGAATTACATCTATTTTCTCTCCTCTTAGCTCGTTTACTACTTGTTGTATGCGCGATCCTCTGGCCCCAATACAGGCTCCCACAGGATCTACCTCACGTTCGATACTATCGACAGCAACTTTTGTACGTGGGCCTACTGCTCTCGATGGTGGGTTGGCCTCGCGAGCAACAGCAACAATTCGAACAGAACCTTCTTGAATTTCAGGGACTTCATTTTCAAAAAGATAAACAACTAAGGCCGCATTTGCTCTGCTGACAAATAACTGAGGACCTTTTCTGGGAATTTCACTAACTTCTTTTAAGAAAACTTTGAATGTTGCATTGGCTCGATAGTTATCGTTAGGAAGCTGGTCTCGCCTAGGTAACTCAGCCTCAACTTCTGGTCTGCCAAGACCTGAACTCACTGCCATGATTACTGATTGGCGCTCGAAACGTATGACACGTGCAGTTAGTACAGGGTCTTCTAAGTCAGCGAATTCTTCTTGAATCATTCGCCTTTGTTGGTCTCGAAGCTTTTGGGCAAGAACTTGTTTAGTCGTAGAGGCAGCCATTCGACCAAAATCTTCTTTTTCGGGCGTTACATCTAAGACAACGGTATCTCCAACTTGTGCATCTTCTGCTACTTGCATAACTTCTGATAAGGCTATTTGATGATCTTCACTTTCAACTTCATCAACTATTATTTTACTTGCAAGAACCCTATATCCTTCTTCATCAAGGTCAAGACCTACATCAAAGTTGCTGAAATACTCTTCTTCAAATGGGTCTTCACTAATTCCTATATATAGAGTTCTTCTATATCTCTCATAGCCTTTTAACAAGGCTTCTCGGAGGGCTACTTCCACGACTTGTGAAGGTAGCTTCTTTTCCTCACTGATGTCTTCGATCAGGTTATTGAGGCCGGGTAGTAGAACAAGTGCCATCGAGGATGGGGATAGAAATTTGAGCTGAAAATTAAAGGCTTAATTGGGCCGAAGTGGTTGTTAGGCGAACATTCAGAACTTCTTCTCGCGGGATTCGATCGATGCGTCCTTTGATATTGAGGTGAATATAATCAGATGATCTTTCAAGCAAAAGCCCTGATTTTCGTATTTCTGAGTCATTTCCTTTGCGTTGGTAAACCTCAATAGGGAATCCACGAAAAGTAACGAAATCACGATCACTGATTAAGTCGTCTCCTATACCAGGACTGCTTATTTCAAGAACATAAGCATCATGAAATAATTCGGAAGCTTCTATTGCTTCTCCCATGGGGGCACTGAATCGTGCGCAATCATCAAGAGAAACATCATCTCCTCCCTTATGGCAAATTTGCACCTGCATGGTTAAAGGATTGAGGTGACTAAGCAGTTGAACACTGCAAAGGTCAAATCCGTTTTGAGCAGCCGTTTTTGAGGCCAAGCTCTCCAGGTCAGGTAGGAGTGGATGAGGCAAGAGGCTGATTACAGTCGGACTTCTAGCCCGACCGGCTCAGATTTAAACTGCCTCCCTTGAGAGGTGCCCGCCGGGCTTTAACAAATCTACCTGATGGGTAGCTTTGCTGTATATATGATTGCCATTGTGTTGAATATTGCTGAATTGATTTCAATTACGTGGTTCAGGCTTTTGAGTGGCGCTTTTGTTTTTTAAAAAGGAATTTTTCTTTTAGGTTTTCTATATGATCAAATCTTGCTCAAAGAAACAAAACCCTAGTCTTTTGAAAAGATTCTCCTGGATTTTCACAACATTTTTGGTGATACTTTTGACCTGTTCTTCTCAGTCTTTCGCTGAGGAGTTACTTGATTCGAAACCTTCGGAACATAGTTTTGTTGCTGCTGCGGTAAGAGAGGTAGCCCCTGCTGTGGTTCGAATTGATACTGAGCGAGCATTTGAAAGAGAGCCTTTTGACCCAACTCTTTTAGACCCTCTTTTGAGAGATCTTTTGGGAGAACCAGGAACTGGTTTAGAGCGGGAAAGAGGACAAGGTTCAGGCTTCCTGATTGATTCCAAAGGCTTGGTTCTGACGAATGCCCATGTTGTTGATCGTGTGGACCAGGTAATAGTGACTCTTGCCGATGGTGATCAGTTTGATGGCCATGTTGTTGGCACTGATCCAATTACAGATTTAGCTCTTCTAAAGATTGATGGTGATATTCAGGCTTATATGGCTCCTCTTGGTAATTCCGAAGAGCTTGAAGTTGGAGATTGGGCTATAGCGTTAGGTACCCCTTATGGTCTGGAGAGGACTGTGACACTTGGGATCGTTAGTAGTCTGCATCGCAATATTAATAGTCTTGGTTTTTCTGATAAACGCTTGGATCTTATCCAAACTGATGCCGCAATAAATCCAGGGAACTCTGGGGGACCTTTAGTTAATCAACGTGGTGAAGTTATTGGGATCAATACCCTTGTACGTTCAGGACCTGGAGCAGGTTTAGGGTTTGCGATTCCCATCAATCTTGCTCGTCGTGTTTCTGAACAGTTGCTTAGGGATGGCCAAGTTGTCCACCCGTACTTAGGAGTTCAGTTGGTCCCTCTTAATGCTCGAATCGCTAGGGAGCACAATCGTGACCCTAATTCCCTCCTAGAGCTTCCTGAGAGGTCCGGGGCATTGGTGCAAGCTGTTTTGCCTGACAGCCCGGCGGAGCAGGCAGGCCTAAAGCGTGGAGATCTTGTTATTGGCACTGACGAGGTTTTAGTTATTGATCCCCAAACTTTGCTTGAGCAGGTCGATAAAGCAGTAATTGGGGAGCCTCTTTTGCTGAAAGTGCTCCGTAATGGTCGAGACATGAATTTATCAATTAAGCCAGCTCCATTACCTGGATTGGAATGAATATTTTGCTACTGTCTCGCCAACTACACGAAACTTATGGTTGATGTTCAATCTCAGATGAAACTTGCTGTTGCAAACAAAGCGGTAGAAAAAATCCAGAATGGGATGGTAGTTGGATTGGGCTCTGGTTCCACGGCAGCCTTAATGATTAAGGCACTTGGAGAAAAACTGGCAACTGGCCAGATTAAAGACGTTAGGGGAGTTACTACTTCATTCCAGGGTGAGGTATTGGCATCAGAATTAGGTATTCCATTACTTGATTTGAATTCTGTAAGTCAAATTGACTTAGCTATAGATGGTGCTGATGAAGTGGACCCTAACTTTGACTTAATTAAGGGAGGTGGAGCTTGTCATGTTCAGGAGAAATTAGTTGCTGCTAGAGCGGAAGAATTTGTTGTTGTTGTTGATTCAACTAAGATTGTAGAACGACTAAATATGAGTTTTTTGCTGCCTGTAGAAGTCTTGCCAAGTGCCTGGAGACAAGTGAAATCAGGCTTAATAGAATTAGGGGCTAATGTTCAGTTGAGAATGGCACAGAAAAAGGCTGGTCCAGTTGTAACTGACCAGGGCAATCTTGTCCTAGATATTAAAATGCCTGGTGGTATTCAAGACCCTTTAGATATCGAATGTCGTATAAATAACATTCCTGGGGTTTTGGAGAATGGACTATTTGTTAATCTTGTTAATGAGGTTCTTGTTGGTGAAATTGAGGGAGATAAAGTATTGGCCAGGTCACTACGAACTTCCTTGTAGATTATTTCTTTATTCTCATATTAACCGATTCTGCATGGCTATGTAGACCTTCGCTTTTGGCTAGATGTACTATTGCTTCACCTGTTTTATTTAATGCCATTTCATTGAATTTGATTAATGAAGTGTTTTTCATAAATGTTTCCACGCTTAAAGCGCTACAGAATCTCGCGGAACCACAAGTAGGTAATGTGTGGTTAGGTCCGGCAAGATAATCACCTGCAGCTTCAGGGCTCCATGGTCCAAGAAATATTGCACCCGCATTATCAATCTTTTCACTTATTTCTTCCGGATGCTCAACTAATAACTCTAGGTGTTCAGGTGCAAATAAATTACTCAATTGAATACAATCATCAAGATTTTCGCATGTCACTATCAACCCCCATTTTTCAAGAGAAGCTTCGCAGATTTTACGTCTAGGATGATGCTCTAACTGGGCTTGAAATTCTTTAATTACTTCGTGTTCTAGTTTTTTTTGAGTTGTAATTAGTACTGAAGCTGCCAGTGGATCATGTTCTGCTTGTGCAAGCATGTCTGCAGCGACTTGTTTTGCTGTAGCCGTGTGATCTGCAATTACGAGTACTTCGCTAGGACCAGCAAGTGAATCAATCCCGACTTCTCCATAAACTGCTTTTTTGGCAAGGGTTACATACAAATTGCCTGGTCCAGTTATTACGTCAACTTTTTGGACTTCTTCGGTACCAAATGCTAATGCTGCAATCGCTTGGGCACCACCAATGCGAAAAATTTGATTGATTCCAGTTAGGTGAGCAGCTGCTAGAACAGTTGAATTGATTTTCCCGTTTTTGTTGGCGGGAGAAACCATTGTGATGTTTTTTACTCCAGCTACTTTTGCGGGAATAGCATTCATTAGAACTGTGCTTGGATATGAAGCTCTTCCGCCAGGTACGTAAATACCCGCTTTTTCAATTGGGTTCCACTTTCTCCCAAGAGTCTCTCCATGGTTACCCATATAGAGAAGATCTTTTGGCTTTTGGCGCTGGTGAAAATCTTCGATTCTTTCTTTTGCGAGAGTCAGAGCGCATTGAAGTTCTTTAGGCGTTTGTTCCCAGGCTTCTTTCAAGTCGTCTGAGGAAATCTGCAAAGGACTTGGGCAAAAGCCATCCAATTGCTCAGTAAGGGAAATAAGCGCTTTGTCTCCATCTTCGCGAACTTGATTAAGGATTTTCTCTACAGTCGCCATCGCAGTTTTTTGGGAATCTCTGCTGATACGGCGAGATAGATTTCCAAGCAGAAGCTTTGCCTGGTCTATATCATGAACGCAAGTGACCATGCTTTTGAAGGGTTGAGATCTGTGTTGTGAACTTTGCCAGAAATATCCACAGGGCTTTGGGAATCAACACGGTGGTGTCTTGCTGATTTAACTACTTACATGTAATTGAACACGTATTGAGTTAAAATCTTTTTTTGTAGAAATAGCCTAGCTTCAGTGGCCAATAATAAATCTTCGAAGAAGCGAGTCCTCATCGCTGAGCGCAATCGTCTAGAGAACAAGACGTATAAGTCAGCATTGAAGACCCTTATGAAGCGTTGCTTCACAGCTTGTACTTCTTATTCGGCAAAGCCAGGAGAAGAGGCTAAGAGGAGTGTTGAAGAGAGTAAAAGCGCAGCCTTTAGCAAGATTGATAAAGCTGTGAAGCGCAAAGTTCTTCACCGGAATGCAGGGGCCCACCAGAAGGCTCGTTTGGCTAAAGCTGTCAAAAAGGCATTAGAGCCTGCTTGAATTGGTCAATGACTTGATGAGAATGGGATTTAGGTTTTTCTAAGTAGATTTGATGTAAGTTTTTATCTGGAGCATTTTCTATGTTTTCTGCTTCTCAAGGTGTCTTCTTCTGATCTTATAGATAGTCATTGCCATATCATCTTTGAGAATTTTCAGGATGATCTAGATCAAGTTGCTTCTCGCTGGAGAGAAGCAGGAGTTGTGGGACTTGTACATGCCTGCGTTAAGCCAAATGAAATCAGTGCGATAAAAGCATTAGCCGATCGTTTTGATGAGTTGCGTTATTCAGTTGGCGTACATCCCTTAGATGTAAGTGCCTGGGATAGCTCTACTGAGATGGTTTTGAGAGAAGCAGCATTGGCCGATTCCAGGGTTGTTGCCATAGGTGAACTTGGTTTGGATTTATTCCGAGATTCAAATTTAGAAGAGCAGTTGAATGTTTTGAGGGTGCAGTTAGATCTTGCTGTTGAGCTGAATCTACCGGTCATCATTCATTGCCGAGATGCTGCTGATGAGATGCTGAAAGAACTTGGCCGCCGTAAGGCTCATGATGCTTGTCCAAGAGGCGTTATGCATTGTTGGGGAGGAACTCCCGATGAGATGAAGAGATTCCTAGAGTTTGGGTTTTATATAAGTTTTAGTGGAATCGTTACATTTTCTAAGGCGACCGCCACGCATGATTGTGTGAAAGCAGTTCCTAAAGATCGTTTTTTGATAGAGACAGATTGTCCTTTTCTTGCTCCCGTTCCTTTTAGAGGAAAGCGTAATGAACCGTCCTACGTGGAACTGGTTGCTAAAAGGGTTGCAGAATTAAGAGGGGAGTCACTTGAGTCAGTTGCACTCTCCACCACGGAGAATGCAAGAAATTTGTTTGGACTGGCTTGATCTCCTGATATCTCTGAAGGAAGTAACCTTTTAAGTGTAGGATGATTTATTGGTCTGTTTAAGACGCAGTATCTCTGTGTCTGTACTTCAAAGATGCTTTTTATTCACATCGGCTGCGTTATTGGCGTTAGCCGTTTGAAAAGAGATTTTTGATCCTTGGAGCATAAAGCCATTCCTGTTGAGGGAGTGGAATCAGTTGCTTTAGGTGTATAAAGATTTAGTCAAAATTATTTTGACTAAATCACAGATCTACTTTCTTCATACTTCTCAACTGCCTTTCTCCGCATGAGCAGAAGCGCCATTCAGGTCGCTAAGACCGCCACATACCTCCCTGATTTGGTCGAGGTTCAGAGGGCTAGCTTTAAGTGGTTTTTGGATAAGGGCTTAATCGAAGAGCTGGAGAGCTTTTCTCCAATTACTGATTACACAGGAAAGTTAGAACTACATTTTGTAGGCAGTGAGTACCGTCTTAAGAGGCCTAGGCATGATGTAGAAGAAGCTAAAAGAAGAGACGCAACTTTTGCGTCTCAGATGTATGTAACTTGTCGTTTAGTTAATAAAGAAACAGGTGAAATTAAAGAGCAAGAAGTCTTTATTGGTGAACTACCTCTTATGACAGAAAGAGGGACGTTTATAATTAATGGTGCCGAACGAGTTATTGTCAATCAAATTGTCAGAAGCCCTGGAGTATATTTTAAAGATGAACAGGATAAAAATGGTCGTCGTACATATAATGCGAGTGTTATACCGAATAGAGGAGCATGGTTAAAGTTTGAGACTGATAAAAATGATTTATTGCATGTAAGGGTTGATAAAACAAGAAAAATAAATGCACATGTCCTAATGAGGGCAATGGGTTTGTCTGATAATGATGTTATTGATAAACTAAGACATCCTGAGTATTATAAGAAATCAATAGACGCTGCTAATGAAGAGGGTATTAGCTCTGAAGATCAAGCCTTGTTAGAGCTTTATAAGAAATTACGTCCTGGAGAACCTCCTTCTGTAACTGGCGGACAACAACTACTACAAGCGAGATTTTTTGATCCCAAGAGATATGATTTGGGTCGTGTTGGACGATACAAAATAAACAAGAAATTAAGACTGACAATCCCTGATAATGTTCGAACACTTACTCATGAAGATGTTCTTTCAACAATTGATTATCTAATTAACTTAGAACTTGATGTAGGAGGTGCAACCTTAGATGATATTGATCACCTTGGTAATCGAAGAGTACGCTCTGTTGGGGAACTTCTTCAGAATCAAGTTCGGGTAGGTTTAAATCGATTAGAGAGAATTATTAAAGAAAGGATGACCGTTGGCGAAACGGACTCTCTTACTCCAGCACAACTTGTTAATCCTAAGCCTCTCGTTGCTGCTATTAAGGAGTTTTTTGGATCTAGTCAACTTAGTCAGTTTATGGATCAAACAAATCCATTGGCTGAGTTAACTCATAAAAGAAGAATTTCTGCTTTGGGCCCTGGAGGATTGACTAGGGAGCGCGCAGGCTTCGCGGTTAGAGATATTCATCCTTCACATTATGGTCGCTTATGCCCAATTGAAACTCCAGAAGGACCAAATGCAGGCTTGATTAATTCATTGGCGACTCATGCAAGAGTTAACCAATACGGTTTTATTGAAACCCCTTTTTGGAAGGTGGAAAACGGACGTGTTATCAAAGAGGGAAATCCAATATATCTTTCAGCAGATTTAGAAGATGAATGCCGTGTAGCCCCTGGTGATGTAGCAACTGGAAGTGACGGCACAATTTTGGCCGAACTTATTCCTGTACGTTATCGTCAGGATTTTGAGAAGGTTCCTCCAGAGCAGGTTGATTATGTTCAACTTTCTCCAGTACAGGTCATATCTGTAGCCACTTCTTTGATTCCTTTTCTTGAACATGATGATGCTAATAGAGCATTAATGGGATCGAATATGCAACGTCAGGCGGTGCCTCTTTTGCGACCAGAGCGCCCCTTAGTAGGAACTGGTTTAGAAACTCAGGTTGCACGTGATTCAGGGATGGTTCCCATTTCCCAGGTCAATGGTCAAGTGACATTTGTTGATGCGACTGCGATTGTTGTGCGGGATGAAGAAGGAAATGACCACACACACTATTTACAGAAATATCAACGTTCTAACCAGGACACATGCCTAAATCAACGCCCAATAGTTCGTCAGCACGACCATGTAATTGTTGGACAAGTTCTGGCTGATGGTTCAGCCTGTGAAGGTGGTGAAATTGCGCTCGGTCAAAATGTTTTAGTCGCATATATGCCATGGGAGGGATATAACTATGAGGATGCAATTCTTGTTAGCGAACGACTAGTTAAAGATGATTTATATACTTCAGTTCACATAGAGAAGTATGAGATTGAAGCAAGGCAAACAAAACTTGGCCCCGAAGAAATTACCCGTGAAATCCCTAATGTTGCTGAAGACAGCCTAGGAAGTCTTGATGAGATGGGCATCATCCGAATAGGCGCTTTTGTAGAAAGTGGAGATATTCTTGTTGGAAAAGTTACGCCTAAGGGGGAATCTGATCAACCACCAGAAGAAAAGTTGTTAAGGGCAATCTTTGGAGAAAAAGCAAGAGATGTTCGAGATAATTCGCTTCGTGTGCCGAGTACGGAAAGAGGAAGAGTTGTTGATGTAAGGATCTATACAAGGGAGCAAGGTGATGAATTACCTCCAGGGGCAAATATGGTGGTAAGGGTTTATGTGGCTCAACGTCGGAAAATTCAAGTTGGCGACAAAATGGCTGGAAGGCATGGCAATAAAGGAATTATTAGTCGCATCCTTCCAAGAGAAGACATGCCCTATTTACCTGATGGAACACCAGTTGACATAGTGCTCAACCCTCTCGGGGTGCCCAGTCGAATGAATGTGGGGCAAGTTTTTGAATGTTTGATGGGCTGGGCGGCCGCCAATCTTGATTGCAGAGTTAAAGTTGTACCTTTTGATGAGATGTATGGAGCAGAAAAGTCTCAACATACTGTTGAGGCTTATTTAAAAGAAGCTGCAAAACAACCTGGAAAAGAATGGGTTTACAACCCAGAAAATCCAGGAAAACTCCAGCTTATTGATGGTCGCTCTGGTGAGCCTTTTGATCAGCCTGTCACAGTTGGATATGCCCAGATTTTGAAATTAGTCCATCTTGTGGATGACAAAATTCATGCTCGCTCAACTGGCCCATACTCATTGGTTACCCAACAGCCTCTAGGAGGAAAAGCCCAGCAAGGCGGACAGCGTTTGGGTGAGATGGAGGTATGGGCACTTGAAGCATATGGTGCTGCTTACACATTGCAGGAACTTCTGACAGTTAAGTCTGATGATATGCAGGGACGTAATGAAGCCTTGAATGCAATAGTCAAAGGTAAGCCAATACCAAGACCAGGCACACCAGAATCCTTTAAGGTTTTGATGAGGGAACTTCAGTCTTTAGGCTTAGATATTGCTGTTTATACGGATGAAGGGAAAGAAGTAGATCTTATGCAGGATGTAAATCCTAGAAGAAGCACACCTAGTCGCCCAACCTATGAATCATTAGGTGCTTCTGATTATGAGGAAGATTAACCCTTAAGTCATTTATCACAAACTTTACAAGCTTATTTATTCATGACTAACAGCAATCTACGTACAGAAAATCACTTTGATTATGTCAAGATCACCTTGGCATCTCCAGATCGCGTAATGGAGTGGGGTCAGAGAACTCTCCCTAATGGCCAAGTTGTTGGAGAAGTTACTAAACCTGAAACTATAAATTACAGAACACTCAAGCCTGAAATGGATGGTTTGTTTTGTGAGAAGATTTTCGGACCTTCTAAAGACTGGGAATGTCATTGTGGAAAATATAAGCGTGTAAGGCACCGTGGAATTGTTTGTGAGCGTTGTGGTGTAGAAGTTACTGAAAGTAGGGTCCGTCGACATAGAATGGGCTTCATTAAATTAGCAGCCCCTGTATCACATGTATGGTACTTAAAAGGTATACCTAGCTATGTTGCGATTTTGCTAGATATGCCTCTTAGAGATGTTGAACAAATAGTTTATTTTAATTGCTATGTTGTACTTGATCCAGGTGATCATAAAGATCTTAAGTATAAACAACTGCTTACAGAAGATGAGTGGCTTGAAATAGAGGATGAGATTTATGCTGAAGATTCTGAAATAGAGAATGAACCAGTTGTAGGAATTGGTGCTGAAGCTCTTAAGCAATTACTAGAAGATCTTGAGCTGAAACAAATTGCTGAGCAGCTGCGCGAAGATATTGCTGCAAGCAAGGGTCAAAAGAGAGCAAAGTTGATCAAGCGTTTAAGAGTGATTGATAATTTTATAGCGACAAATGCTTCCCCGGAATGGATGGTACTTGATGCTATCCCTGTCATTCCTCCTGATTTAAGGCCTATGGTTCAACTGGATGGAGGGCGTTTTGCAACTTCAGATTTGAATGATTTATATCGGAGAGTAATTAATAGGAATAATCGTCTAGCCAGATTACAGGAGATTCTTGCTCCTGAAATTATTGTTAGAAATGAAAAGAGAATGCTTCAAGAGGCTGTAGATGCTCTTATTGATAATGGAAGAAGAGGTCGCACTGTCGCAGGTGCAAATAATCGTCCTCTTAAGTCTTTGAGTGATATTATCGAAGGTAAACAGGGTCGCTTTAGACAAAATCTTTTAGGTAAGCGTGTTGATTATTCCGGTAGATCAGTAATTGTTGTAGGTCCAAAGTTGAAAATGCATCAATGTGGATTGCCAAAAGAAATGGCTATAGAACTTTTCCAACCTTTTGTGATTCATAGACTTATTAGACAAAATATTGTCAACAACATTAAAGCTGCAAAAAAATTGATTCAGCGTGCAGACGATGAAGTCATGCAAGTTCTTCAAGAAGTGATTGAAGGGCATCCCATTCTTTTAAATAGAGCACCTACACTGCATCGCCTTGGTATTCAGGCGTTTGAACCAAAGTTGGTAGATGGACGTGCAATCCAGTTACATCCTTTGGTATGCCCAGCATTTAATGCTGATTTCGATGGAGACCAAATGGCGGTTCATGTTCCCTTAGCTATAGAGGCTCAAACGGAGGCAAGAATGTTGATGCTTGCAAGTAACAATATTCTTTCTCCAGCAACAGGCGATCCGATCATTACACCATCACAAGATATGGTTCTGGGCTCTTATTACTTAACTGCGCTTCAGCCTGATGCTCAACAACCTGATTTTGGAGATAGATCTCGTACTTTTGCCGCTTTAGAGGATGTAATTCATGCCTTTGAGGATAAAAGAATTACTTTGCATGAATGGGTTTGGGTTCGCTTTAATGGAGAAATCTCTGATGAAGATGAGCTTGAGAAGCCTATTAAGGCAGAAGTCCTGAGTGACGGTACGCGCATTGAACAGTGGACTTTCCGTAGAGACCGCCTAGATGAAGAGGGCAGTCTTATTAGTCGATACATCCTTACAACAGTTGGACGAGTTGTTATGAATCACACGATTATTGATGCTGTCTCCAGCTCCTGATCTGTTCTGCACTTTTTCAATTTCTCACTTTTTAAAACTATCTGATTCCTTTCGATGACATCTTCCACTCCTAAAACACGCAAGTCTTCAGCTAAATCACGTAAGTCAACAAAGGGATCTAGAAAATCTTCTAAAAAAAAGGTAGCGCAAAGTGCATCTCGAGCTTTACCTAAAACCCCTCCAACATTTCTAAATCGTGTAGTAGATAAAAAAGGACTTAAACAGTTAGTCGCATGGGCCTATAAAACACATGGAACTGCTGCCACTGCAGCCATGGCTGACAATCTTAAGGATCTTGGTTTTCGTTACGCAACTCAAGCAGCTGTCTCCATCTCTGTCGATGACCTCAAAGTTCCCGAGGCTAAGCAAGACCTTCTCGGTCAGGCTGAGGAGCAAATCACTGCTACAGAAGAGTGTTACCGGTTAGGAGAAATCACAGAAGTTGAACGTCATACCAAAGTTATTGATACTTGGACAGAAACCAACGAAAGGTTGGTTGATGCAGTTAAAAAGAATTTCAACCAGAACGATCCTCTTAACTCTGTATGGATGATGGCGAATTCAGGGGCTAGGGGAAACATGTCCCAAGTCCGACAGTTGGTAGGTATGCGTGGCTTAATGGCTAATCCACAGGGAGAAATTATTGACTTGCCGATACGAACAAATTTCCGTGAAGGACTGACGGTCACTGAATACGTTATTTCTTCTTATGGTGCTCGAAAGGGTCTTGTTGATACTGCATTAAGAACTGCTGACTCTGGTTATCTCACACGACGTCTCGTTGATGTATCTCAAGACGTGATTGTTAGAGAAGAGGATTGCGGCACTACACGTTCAATTATGGTCAAAGCAGAGGATGGTCGTTTTGGTAACCGTTTAGTTGGTCGTTTGACAGCGGAGAAAGTTCTAGGGGCTGACGAACAAGTTCTTGCAGAGAGAAATGCTGAGATTGACCCTGCACTCTCTCTCTCATTTGAAAAGGCAGGTTTGCAGAGCGTGATGGTTCGCTCTCCATTGACATGTGAGGCAACTAGATCAGTATGTCGAAAATGCTATGGCTGGGCTCTTGCTCATAACGAGCTTGTTGACCTTGGGGAAGCTGTAGGAATCATTGCTGCCCAATCTATTGGTGAGCCAGGAACTCAGCTCACCATGAGAACTTTCCATACCGGCGGTGTTTCAACGGCTGAAACAGGAGTGGTTCGTTCAACGGTCGCCGGTAAGGTTGAGTTTGGTCCAAAGGCAAGAGTGAGGGGGTACAGAACACCTCATGGGGTTGAGGCTCAACAAGCAGAGGTTGATTTTATCCTCACTATTAAGCCCGATGGAAAAGGAAGAGCTCAGAGAATTGAAATAACAAACGGCTCACTTTTGTTTGTCTCTGCATCACAGCAAATAGAGGCAGATGTGACTGTTGCTCAAATAGCAGCTGGCGCGGTTAAAAAAAGTGTTGAGAAGGCTACAAAAGATGTTATTTGTGATCTTGCTGGTCAGGTTAGGTATGAAAGTGCTATTCAGCCCAGAGAAGTTACTGATAGGCAGGGAAATATCACTCTTAAGGCTCAACGCTTAGGACGGTTATGGGTTCTTGCTGGTGATGTTTATAACTTGCCTCCTAATGCCCATCCTGTGGTCAAGGGAAATGTAAAGGTCAATTCTGGTCAAGTTTTAGCTGAAGCTAGTCAAGCTAGTGAATTCGGAGGGGAAATTCGACTGCGAGAGTCAATAGGTGATTCACGAGAGGTTCAGATTGTCACCACTTCTATGACACTTAAGGATTTTAAGCTGCATGAAGAGACTAATCATTCAGGTGAAATATGGGATCTAGAGGCAAAAGATGGTACTCGCTATCGACTAAATACAATCCCAGGTAGCAAAATTGGTAATGGAGAGGTTGTTGCAGAATTAGCTGATGATCGCTTTCGTACAAAGACTGGTGGTCTAGCAAAATTTGCACCAGGCTTAGCAATTAAAAAGGCTCGTTCAGCTAAGAATGGTTTTGAGGTAAGCAAAGGGGGTACTCTTCTTTGGATACCCCAAGAAACCCATGAAATCAATAAAGATATTTCTCTTTTGATGATTCAAGATGGCCAGTGGATTGAGGCTGGTACAGAGGTGGTTAAAGATATTTTCAGTCAGACTGCAGGAATAGTCTCTGTTACACAGAAGAATGATATTTTGCGAGAAATAATTGTTCGCGGTGGAAGTTTTCATCTCTGCAGTGAAAATAAAGCTTTGGAGAGATTTAAAGAAGATGGTCAGCTAGTAAACCCTGGAGAAACTGTTGCAAAGGGATTGAAGACAAAAGAAATGGTTTATGTACAGACTGTTGAAACTCCCGAGGGTACTGGCCTTTTACTAAGACCAGTTGAGGAATTTACTATTCCTGATGAGGCTCAATTACCTGAGTTAGAGCATGTCAAGCAAAGTAAAGGCCCATCCTTAGGATTCAAGGCTACTCAAAGACTTGCCTTTAAAGATGGTGAACTTGTTAAGTCTGTCGAAGGCGTTGAGTTGCTTAAAACGCAGCTTAGTCTTGAGACTTTTGATACGACTCCTCAGATGACTGTTGATGTTGAAGCAGTCAAAGATAAACGTGCAAAGACTATAGACAGACTTCGTCTGGTAATACTAGAAAGCATCTTGGTACGTAGAGATACAATTTCTGATTCAAGTCATGGTTCTACTCATACTGAACTTCAGGTAGAGGATGGCCAAACAGTTGGAGCTGGTGATGTAGTAGCCACTACTCAGATTCTTTGTAAACAAGAAGGGATTGCTCAACTTCCAGATCTTCAGGATGGAGACCCTATTAGACGACTAATTGTTGAGAGAGAAGAAGATACTGTTGTTTTAAAAACCAAAGGAACTCCGGAGGTCAAAGTTGGTGAAAGATTGGTTGATGGCGAACCTTTAGCAAAGGGAGAACTTGCGGATTGTTGTGGTGAAGTTGAATCCATTTCTGGAAAAGAAATAACCCTTCGTCTTGGACGTCCATACATGGTTTCTCCTGACTCTGTTTTGCATGTGCGAGATGGTGATTTAGTGCAGAGAGGAGATGGATTGGCGTTGTTGGTCTTTGAACGTCAGAAAACAGGAGATATTGTTCAGGGATTGCCTCGAATTGAAGAATTATTAGAAGCACGTCGCCCTAGGGACTCGGCGATCCTTTGCAAGAAACCCGGGATTGTCGAAATCAAACAAGAACAAGATGATGAATCGGTAGTAGTAACGGTTATTGAGGCTGATGATGCAATTGGTGAGTATCCAATCCTTTTAGGAAGGAATGTGATGGTTAGTAATGCTCAAGAAGTGACTGCAGGCGAACTCCTAACGGATGGTCCTATTAATCCACATGAACTTCTTGAATGTTTCTTTGAGGATTTGAGAAGCCGTAAGCCCTTGATGGAAGCGGCTCAGGAAGCTATTGCAAAGTTGCAACATCGATTAGTTAATGAGGTTCAGAATGTTTATAAATCTCAAGGCGTTTCGATTGACGATAAACATATAGAGGTGATTGTCCGTCAGATGACAAGTAAAGTTAGGATTGAAGATGCAGGTGATACAACGCTTTTACCAGGGGAGTTAATAGAGTTACGTCAGGTTGAAGATACTAATCAAGCGATGTCAATAACAGGAGGAGCTCCTTCGGAATTTACTCCAGTTTTGTTGGGTATTACTAAGGCATCCCTCAATACCGATAGTTTTATTTCTGCTGCCTCTTTCCAAGAGACAACGAGAGTACTCACAGAAGCGGCAATAGAAGGTAAGAGTGATTGGCTGAGAGGCTTAAAGGAGAATGTGATTATTGGACGTCTCATCCCTGCAGGTACAGGGTTTAGTGGATTTGTAGAAGAACTTAGAGCTGAGGCGGGACCTCATCCAGATATTTTGGCTGAAGATCCAGCGGGATATCGGCGTATGCAAAACCTTCGTCCTGATTACACAGTTGAAATGCCTTCAGCTCCTGCAGCTAGCTCAACAGCAGTTTTGGATGACCCAAGTGATGAAGACTTAGAAGCGACTAGAAGTCGACATGGCATTGATCCGACTGCAAGTAATTTTGCTGCTTTTGCAAGGCCTTCTGCTGACACTGAATTACAGGAAGAACAACTTCCAGATCCAGCTGCATTAGAAGGGTTACAGGAGGAGGGTCTTCTCTCCGATGAGTAATCAAGTATTTTTATTCATCAATTCTGAAAAAAGTCCAGTTAGAGGTGTCAGCAATGCTTGAACCAAAAATCGTTCCCTTTAGAAAGAAGCCTACTTATGGGTTTCATTCACATACCGAAAATCTCAATGGTCGCTTAGCCATGCTGGGATTTATTGCTTTATTACTGGTTGAATATAAGTTGGGCCATGGCTTAATGAATTGGTAATTGCTGACCATGGGTAGTACTAAAAATGTGCTGCTTGGTCGAAGCCTTAGGGAATTAGAAGAATGGGTGGTCGGACATGGTTATAAGCCTTTTCGAGGACGTCAGTTACATGAATGGCTTTATAGCAAAGGGGTTAAGAGTCTTCAGGAAATAACAGTACTGCCTAAACACTGGAGGCAAACTCTTCTTGAAGAAGGTTTTGAAGTAGGGCGATTGCGTGAGATTAATCGTTTTACTGCGAGTGACTTCACGACAAAGTTGTTGTTAGAGACAAATGATGGTGAGAATATTGAGGCTGTTGGGATTCCAACTGAAAATCGCTTAACAGTTTGCGTCTCGAGCCAGATTGGATGCCCGATGGCATGCAGATTCTGTGCAACTGGGAAGGAAGGTTTGAATCGATCTCTCCAGGCTTATGAAATTGTTTCTCAGGTAATCAGTGTTCGAGAAGTAATGGGTCGTCGCCCATCAAATGTTGTGTTTATGGGTATGGGTGAACCTTTGTTAAATATTCAGGAGGTTTTGCAATCGATTCGCTGTATTAACGAAGACTTGGGGATAGGTCAGAGACGCATCACCATTAGCACTGTTGGCGTACCAAATACCCTTCCTCAATTGGCGGAAAAAGCCATCACTTTTCTAGGTCGAGCTCAGTTTACTCTTGCAGTTAGTTTGCATGCTCCTAATCAGCAGTTACGAGAGCAAATTATTCCTACAGCCAGTAAATACCCCTTACAGTCTCTCTTAGATGATTGCAGTCGTTACTTTTCTCTTACTGGAAGAAGAGTTAGCTTTGAATATATTTTATTAGGAGGTTTTAATGATAATTATGAGCACGCAAAAGAGCTAGCAGATCAGTTGAGTGGATTTCAGAGCCATATTAATTTGATTGCCTACAACCCGATAGGTGATGATGAGTTCAGCCGCCCTACTATGCAGCATATAAACTCTTTTAGAAATGTTCTTGAAAATAGAGGATTGGCGGTCAGTTTTAGAGCAAGTAGAGGCTTAGATAAGAATGCAGCATGTGGTCAACTACGTCGCCAGCATTTTCAATCTATTAATGGTGGTGCTACTTAGATGATCCAGTTACTCATCGGCTGAGATGTCATCAATTGATTGGATTATTCTTTGGGTTTATTTGTTAGGGACACTAGCTTTAGGTCTTTGGCTGGGTAGGCGCAACAAAAGTGAGGTTGATTATTTTGTCGCAGGGAGAAGCTTGAGTGGCTGGTTGGCGGGTGCATCAATGGCTGCAACAACGTTTTCTATTGACACTCCTTTATATGTGGCAGGTTTAGTAGGTACTCGTGGCCTTGCAGGTAACTGGGAATGGTGGAGCTTTGCTTTCGCACACGTTGCAATGGCAGTTGTTTTCGCTCCTCTATGGCGAAGAAGTGGGGTCTTGACTGATGCAGCTTTTACGGAACTGCGTTATGGCGGTGTTGCCGCCGCTTGGTTGCGTGCTGTGAAAGCTTTTCTGTTAGCCATTCCCGTGAATTGTATTGGTATTGGCTATGCATTTTTAGCTATGCGGAAGGTTGTAGAAGCTTTAGGGATAGTGGAGGGTCGTCAAGTCTTTGGGCCTATTACTGACACAATGTTGCTCTTAATAGTTGTTGCGGGCTTACTACTTGCTTATACAGTTGTTGGAGGGCTCTGGGCTGTTGTGGTAACTGATCTAATTCAACTATTTTTAGCTGTTTTAGGTGCAATAGCTGTTGCCTATGTATCTTTACATGCTGCAGGTGGCATGACTAATCTTTTAGAAAATATCTCTGAGTTAGGGCGGCCAGAGTTGCTTTCTTTATTCCCTTGGGAATGGAAGGGGGGCAGTCTTAATTGGTTAGAGGGGGCAGGAATCAGCATGGCAACTTTTAGTGCCTTTCTTTCTTTGCAATGGTGGAGTTTTCGGCGTAGTGATGGGGGTGGAGAGTTTATTCAGAGAATGTTGGCAACACGTGATGAGAACCAAGCCACAGTTGCTGGTTGGGTTTTCCTTGTAATTAATTACCTCTTAAGAAGTTGGCTGTGGATATTGGTCGCACTGGCAGGTTTAGTTCTTTTACCCGCTCAGCAAGATTGGGAAATGAGTTATCCGGCTTTGGCAGTTATGTATCTTCCACCAGCTGCATTAGGTCTTGTTGTCGTTTCTTTGGTGGCGGCGTTTATGAGTACCGTGAGCACTTCAGTGAATTGGGGTGCAAGTTATCTAACTCATGATCTTTATCAAAGATTTCTGAGACCAACCGCAAAGAGCAGTGAATTGTTATTGGTTGGACAGTTCACAAGTTTATTGTTGTTGATGTCTGGTGTGGTCACTGCATTTCTTAGTGACAGTATTGGGGCTGTTTTTCGTCTGGCTATTGCTATAGGTACTGGACCAGGAGTAGTGCTTGTTTTGCGATGGTTTTGGTGGCGTGTAAATGCAGCAGCTGAGCTGGCTGCAATGTTGTCTGGCTTTTTAGTGGGTTTTTCAACTTCTGTAATACCTCTGATTAGGATTGAAGATTATGGTTTGAAATTGATTGCGACTACAGGTATTACAGGCATTGTTTGGGTGTCCGTTATGTTTTTAACTCCTCCTGAATCGATGGTAGTAATAGAGAGATTTGTTCGTAAAGTCAGACCTCCTGGACCAGGCTGGAGTATTTGGAGGGAGCGATTAGGGGTCATTCCTGTTCAAACAATTGACAAGTTAATCTCGCGCTTTCTACTCAGCATTGGTCTGCTTTTTGGCAGTTTATTAGGGACTGGCGCTTTTATATTGCATCAGCAACTAGGCGGTTGGGTTGGACTGTTGGTGGCAGTCTTATGCCTTATGCCCTTAGCTCGAAACTGGCTACAAAGAAGAGTGGCTACTTTTTGATTCTTATGGTTTTCTTGGGTAGCAGAATGTTTAAAGAGTTTTTTGAATTTTGGGATTTTTTCGCTCTACTCTTTTGCCTGCACTAATAGTGGTTACTTTTGGAGTGGCCTTAATTGCAGTTAGTGCTCGGATTTGGCTGCCTGGAGACATGCTCGCCCCAGCGCCACTGAACTGAGAAATGTTTTTGAAGCGCTCTATTCTTTATCTATGAAGGATGCACAAGGTAACTCGGTAAGTGATGCTCTGGTCAACTTGGCTGTTGACCCAGAAGTTTTGGCCAGTGAGTTAGCTGCTGAGCTTCTTGGGGACCCACTGGATGAGATTGATCTTCAGCGTAATGACGCTGACACTTTTGAAATAGCACAAGAGTGTGAGACCGGATTGAATTGGCTTAAGCAAGGACATGAGGAAAGGCTTCAAGGTTTAAGAGTTTTTTGTGAACATCGAGATCCCCGTTCACTACCCTTGTTAGTGCCTTTGTTGAAAGAACCCTGCCCTGTTGAGCGTATGAGTGCCGTTTATGCCTTAGGGCGGAACCCTTGTCCTCGTGCCTTGGACATTCTTATAAATTTACTTGCGACCGACAGTAATGCGTATGTTCGTAAGGCAACTGCTTGGAGTCTCGGAAATTACCCAGATGATTTAGTCCTATATCCATTGATTAATTCTTTGCAAAATGATGTTGCTGCAGTGAGGCTATGGGCTGCAAGTTCATTGGCTGATGTTGTAGGCACAGCTGTAAAGGCAGAGGTAGCTTCTGATCAGCTATTGAAAAGCCTTTCAATTGATATTGAGCCTGTAGTTAGGAGTAATTGTATTTGGGCATTAGGTCGGATGTTTGAAAAATTGAAAAAATCATGTCAAGAAACAGTGATAGAGGCTTTCTTTAATGTTCTGCTTAATGATGTGGAGCCTTCAGTAAGAGATGAGGCGAGAATTGCTTTAGAACAACTTGATCAGCCAAAGGTCCTTCAAAAGCTACAAAAGTTGCTTGATCAAGGTGCTTTAGCTTGAAAATGGACAAGAAAACATATTGGTGTATCAACGAGAGCACATTTTTTTTTGACTTATCAATTACTATTGCTCTACATAATTTTGGAATTAATGCCTCAACGCACTCTGAGATTTCGAATTAGGCAAGATGGCCTTGTTGAAGAATCAGTAGAAGGTGTTCGAGGTGAAGCTTGCCAAGTGATCACCTCAAAGCTTGAGTCAGCCCTTGGCACAGTCCAGGTTCATGAACCTAGCCCCGATGCCTACTTGGTTTCTGAAAATCAAAAACAACCAATTTCTGCAGAACTTCACTAATGTCTCATTTCAGCACTATTAAGACCGAGCTTCGTAAAAAAGAGTACCTAAATCAAGCATTGCTTGACTTAGGTTATGAGCCTCTTGAAGGAGAAGCATTGGTAAGGGGTTATCGCGGTCAATCTGTAAAGGCTGAGATCACCTTGAACATGCCAAAGGGAGGAGATATTGGGTTTAGGTGGAATGCCTCTACCGGAGCTTATGAATTGGTAACTGACCTAGATCTATGGAGTCAGGAAGTTCCGGTTGAACGTTTCTTGTCCAAAGTGACTCAACAATATGCTTTAACTACAGTTCTGAAGGCCACTTCTGAAGAGGGCTTTCAAGTCGAAAAGCAAGCTAGTCATGTTGATGGTTCCATTGAGTTGGTAGTCACTCGTTGGGATCCCTGAATCAGGCTATAGACCCTTCTGCAGCTTTTAGCACCTCTGCTATTAGCTCTGATGAAATCAGTGGTTTTGAGCCATGCCTAGGTGGAGAGCTGCGAGAGAAAGCAGTATGGGTTGACGAGTCCAGATGCATTGGTTGCCGCTATTGCGCGCATGTGGCAACTAATACTTTTGTGATTGAGCCTCGATTAGGTCGTTCGCGTGCTGTAAGGCAAGATGGAGATGCTACTGAACGTATACAAGAAGCAATTGATACTTGTCCAGTAGATTGCATACATTGGGTTGGGTTTGAAGAGTTAAAAGGGTTAGGTGATCAATTGGATCTAATGAATCTTCAGCCATTAGGGCTACCTCCTAGAGTAGGGTTGCGAATTAAGAGAGGAAATACTTAACTCCCTAGAGGATTTTTCTTTGGGACACCCACTTTTCTTGGATAGATTTCAGGACACTTCTCTCTAGCCTTTAGTCGTATTTGATGTCTTATTCCTCTATTACAAGGAAGCATATTAGATTGTGTTGTAATAACCTTGGCCTTTAATTTATTTAAAGCTTTTTCAAGTTTTGCGGCATCACTCCCATTCCATTGCCCTGTAAATAGAAGCGCTTCCCCATCTTTATTGATTAAAGGAACTAGGTATTCCGCAACAATAGGAGGAGGAGCCACAGCACGAGCCATTGCTATATCAAATACCCCTCTGAAGCTCTTGTCATGTCCTATAACCTCTGCTCTTTCATTGCAAATAAAGACTCGATTATCAAGGCCTAGTTCCTTGACGATCTTTGCCAGAACATTAGTTTTTTTAGATGCAGAGTCGACTAAAGTCACTTTAACTTTTGGAAGTGCTATAGCTATTGCAAAACCAGGAAAACCACAGCCAGAACCAATGTCTATAAAGTTCAAGTTTTTATTTGTTTGATGAAGTTCTGGTTTGAATGGCCAGAGACTATCAAAGATTTGTCCAACCCAATAATCTTCCTTTTCAATGAGACGAGTTAAATTTATTTGAGTGTTCCAGTGTTGCAGCAGTTCTTGGAGTCTGTGCATCTGTTGCATTTGCATCTCGGACGGAAGCCATTCGAGGACATCCCAAGCCTTAGCTGATGAATCTTTTGACCAGACCTGCTTAGATATGGCCAAGATTTGTACCTTTTATGATGGCTTTGTGTAGATGCTAGGTCTGCATGAGCTTATTTACTTTATTTGCTAATTGCTTTGAAAGCAGTAAGAAGCTATTACGACATTCTGGGAGTTTCATCGTCTGCAGATGCTGCAACATTGCGCAAAGCCTTTCATGTCAAGACTATGGAACTTCATCCTGATACAACCTCTCTTCCTCAAGAAGAGGCTGCTGAGAAGTTTCAATTAGTTTGTGAGGCTTATGAGCTTCTTGGAGATGCTACGAAACGAGGGGCATACGATAAAGACTTGGCAAACAGTTCTCTGATCGATCAAAAGCTTGTTGATCCTAGTCATTCTTTAAACTATTTAGATTATGTTAGTAAAAGCAGAATAAAAGTCCTTCGACCTCTTTCTGGGGGTGAATTGTTATCGTTGATTC
The DNA here is from genome assembly GCA_003278365.1 of Prochlorococcus sp. AG-363-M17. GTDB lineage: Bacteria > Cyanobacteriota > Cyanobacteriia > PCC-6307 > Cyanobiaceae > AG-363-P08. Next base: position 29,471 of record QCFS01000007.1, read on the forward strand.
TTCTTGGGCTTGTATTATTTCTGAGTTTATTTTTAGCTGTAGCTGTGGCTTATTTAAAAGGAGGTGAATTGCAATCTTATCCTAGTTGGTTGATTTATTGATCTCTTGATTATCGGTACTAAATATTTGATTAGTCGCAAGAGTCTTTGCATAGCTTAGTTTCCTAATAATCATTACTTGTGAGAGTCTTGTGGAAGTCTCTTTTATCTATGAGGACTAAAACTTAGCGGGTCTGATCTTTGCTTTCGTAATTATTAGATGGTTTAAGCCCTGTCTTTAAAGTAATTAATATAAATCAAACTGACTGATGCTTCATAAGCTATTTAGGGCCACTTCTATTGCTGAGTAACATTTATGTAATTGCTCAGTACTTATACAGATAGGTGGTAGCAGATATACAATATTGCCAAGAGGACGTATGAAAACTCCTTGTTCTATTGCTTTCTTCTTGATGATTGCTCCAGCGCTATTTAAATAGCCAGTTTGGCCTTTAACAGCAACCTCAAAAGCTGCAATAGTTCCGATTAGTCTTGGCTTGATAACATGTTTATTTTTGGTTAGTTCTATTAGGTGAGGCTTGTGCATTGACTCAAGATCTTCATAGCGCTCAGGTGACTTTTCTAGAAGGTCTAAGCTTGCATTTGCTGCGGCGCATCCCAAAGGATTGGCTGTAAAGCTGTGCCCGTGCCATAAGGTTAGTTTTGGGTCATGGCCTACAAATGCTTGAAAGATTTTTTCTTTCGCCATTGTGACTCCCATTGGGAGAAAACCACCTGTCAGTCCTTTTGAAAGTGCAATCAAATCAGGAGAGATCCCTGCTTTTTGAAAAGCAAATAATTCGCCACATCTACCAAACCCTGTTAAGACTTCATCCACAATTAAGAGAGAACCTGATTGTTTTACTAGCTCTTCAACCGCTCGTAGAAATTCTTTCCTTACTGTTTGCATGCCTCCAGCTCCCTGAATAAAGGGCTCAATTATTACAGCTGCAGTTGGATTCTCAAGATGTTGCGCAAGTTTATTTAAGGCTTCTTTTTCAGTCTTTTCAATCATGTCATTTCCCCACCAGTACGCAGGCCATGGAACTCTTTGGACAGGGAAAAGCATGTCTTCAAAGGGAGCATTAAATAAATTTCTTTCGCCCAATGCCATGGCTCCAAAAGTATCTCCATGGTATGCACCATCAAAGGCCACAATCTGAGTACGTTCTTCGCCTTTGTTTTGCCAATATTGGCATGCGATTTTTAGGGCTACTTCTACAGCAGTTGAGCCATTATCAGAGAAGAATAATCTTTCAATTCCTGTTAATTTACTGAGTCTCTTGGCTAGCTTTTCTGCTTGGGGATGAACAAAATCAGCAAAAATAACTTGCTCTATCTTTTGTGATTGCTTTGCAATCTCCTCCGCTATATAACTGTTTGAATGACCATGCAATGTGACCCACCAGCTGCTGATTGCATCAATTAGAGGCCCTTCTTGATCCCTGAACAAGAGAGCACCATCTCCTGCAACTACTCTCTGAGGGGCTTCTGAGAGGGCTATTTGTGTAAAAGGAGGCCAAAGATTTTTGTTCCAAGAACTGTTAGAGTTTTTAGATTGATTGGTCAGCCCATTCATTTTCAGACCTTCTTTATCTGGTTATTTTACTTTAATGATTGGTAACTACAAATTCTTAAGGCTTGTTTGTATTGCATAGCTTTCCAGACTCTCGCGTATTGACCAATATCTTATTACAGTGCATAAATTGTAATAAGCTTCCTTCTATATCGGTAAGCAGAATAAGTATACCCCCGCATATGGATGCAACAGCAAGCGTCGCTAATTTTTGTTGGTAGTTCATACTTTTTCTTTTAAATTCTTTATAAATCTTTGAAATGCAGAATTGTATTTTTGTTCCTCCCAATGATTTGAAAGAATTTGGGAGCTTATCGATGGAAACTTAGGAAGTTCAGCTATTACAGGAATCTCTCCAAATTGCTCGATTGTTTTTGGGTTGTCTTGATGGGGGATACCGTTAAGCACTATTCCGAGTACTTCAATCTTTCTTAAACGCATTGCTTCCAGGCTTAGAAGGGTGTGATTAATAGTTCCGAGTCCACTTCTTGCAACAAGAATGACTGGAAGCTTCCACTTTGTTAGTTGCTCTAGCTGCAACCATTCTCGATTTAGTGGAACCATTAGTCCACCAGCAGTTTCCACGACAAGTGATTTTTTGTCTGAAGGTATTTTAAGTAGTTCAGGTTGGATGACAGTATTTTCTATTTCGGCAGCCCAGTGAGGAGAAACAGGTGTTTTGAATTTATAAACCTCTGGGATCCAACGCTCTTTTGGAAGGTTGAGTAATTTGCAAATGCGGCCGCGGTCCCCATCTTCCTCATCTCCACTTTGGATTGGTTTCCAATAGGTTCCATTTAGACCTTGAACTAGCCAAACACTCACTACTGTTTTACCTACATCAGTATCTGTTCCACATACAACAAGATTTCTGAATTGTTGACTCATCGCTTGATAAGGATTAGTTGGATTTTCCACGTTAGAAGGACTTGTTTCTTGATAGACCTTTGCCACGCATCATTCAGTCTTCTCCAATATGTAATCCCCATAGGAGGTTCTTTGCTTGCTTGACCTCCAATTTTCTTAATTGCTTTTAAAAGGGATGGAACCTCTGAAGCGCTTTGTGTGAAGTTATGGAGTTTTTTGTAATGAATAGCATTTTTTGGAATTGATTTGAGAAGAGAATTGCTTGAAGGAAAATCCAATGCAGTGCATGGCATTCCTGTAAAAGCAGCTGCTTGATACCATTGTGGGAAGCAACCTTTTATAGGCAGGGCCAACGCTAGCCAGCCTCCAGGGGCTATGGCAGAGAACCATTCTTCTACTTTTGTTTGAGGATTTTCAAGCCAGTGCAATGCAAAGCTTGAGGCCATCAAGGTTGGACAATGTTTGAATGCTGGCAGACCAGAATTTAAATCCCAAAGTTTTGAAGAGGCCTTTTCCTTTTGCCGGGCCAGCATTCCAGGACTCTTGTCAATTCTAAGTACTTTTTGATTTGGATTGAATCTTTCAAGCGAATCGGCTAGAAAACCAGTGCCTGCACCAAGATCAATCCATAGTCCAGATGGGATTTCTTGGATTGAGCAAAGTTTGGCAAGTCGCCAGGCAACGGCGTTCTGTAATTTTGCATGTTCGTCGTATCCAGGCGCTGCTGAATCAAAGTTTTCTTTAATCACTTCTGACCAATTGTTAGTCATAAGTTATTTTCCAATTCCAACCATTGTTCAATTTGGCCTATGAGCTCAGTTTTTAAAAGAGCATGGCCGGTTTTAGGAAAACTCCATATAGCAGGAGGTTTATTTAGTAATGCTAATAACTCTTCAACGAGTTTCTTTCTAGCCTCAGGAACAATAATTGCATCTTCTTGTGCCTCTACAACGAGAACACTTGCTTTTTCTGTAATACCAGCAGGTAGCCCTTTGTTATTTATAAGTAAGTCGAGATCTCTCTGTAGCCTTCTTCTCCCTTCTGAAGATATACCTTCTTGAATTGGCCCTGGTGGTAGCTCATTTATTGAGCCTGGGTGACAGACTTTTGATAAGAATGTTTTTAGCATTTTGTCTTCTTCTTCTGTACCCAAATAACTTTTCATACTTTTTAGCGCGTTAGTCAGTACACGCTTATTGCTATTCGGAGGTATGAAATTGCTGAAGCTTGCTAAGAATACAAAGTGCGTTGCATTGTAGATGACTTCCTTAGGTAATAGATAAGGACCTAAAGAGTGGCCAATTACGACACGCTTTCCTTTGCTTTGTGAGTGCCAGTGTGGAGTGGATAGCGATAGTTTTCCGTATCCTCTTTCTCCACTTTGCCAGTGCCATTTATGCAATTCAAAATGGTTTTTCCAGGCTTCCCAAGTCCTACTATCACCTCCCCATCCATGCATCGCGATAATTTCGTTCACTTTTCTTTTAAAGTCTCCAGTACCCTCTCTAAGGAGTTTTTAGGAAGATTTCTCCTGATCACAAATCTAAGTCTTGCTTGACCTAATGGAACAGTTGGCGGTCGTATAGCCACAATTAAAAAGCCTTTTTTTTCTAGTTGGTTTTGACGGTATAAGACTTCTTCGTCTGAACCAAATATCACCGGTAGGATTGGACCTTCTCCATAAGGGATATCCCATCCTTCATCAATAAATTGAGCTCGCCAATAACTTGCTTCTTGCCGAAGTTCTGAAGCCCATTCAGGGTTGGATTGGATAAGAGTCAAAGCAGCCATCGCAGCAGCAGCCAAAGGTGGGGCCAGGGCTGTGGTGTATCGGAATGCCCCACTCATTTGTAATAACTTATCTCCTAGCTCATTATTTGTGGCTAAGAAGGCCCCTCCACTCCCAAATGCTTTCCCGAAGGTGCCACTGATCATTACTAAAGGTTCTTTGATCCCATAACTTAGTCCTCTTCCCTTTGAACCCATAACGCCAAGTGCATGAGCCTCATCTACGAGAAGTCTTGCACCATACTTATCACATATCTCTACCATCTTTTTTAACTTTGGACTACTCCCCTCCATACTAAATAGGCTTTCAGTAATAACTAAAGGTCGATCATTTGGATTTCTTCTTATAATCTGCTTAAGATATTTCTCAAGGCTATGAACATCATTGTGTTCGTAACGGTATAACTTAGCGCCACTAGATTTAATCCCCATTAGAAGAGAGTAGTGTGAGAGTCTGTCAGCTATGACAGATGTATGGCGATTGGATAGAGCTATTACAGCGGCCAGGTTCGCTTGAAAACCACTAGGAAATAGAAAGACTCGTTCCCTTGCAAGCCAACTGGCCAGTTCTTTCTCCAGAGACGTATGGATAGGTCTGGTACCAGTAATGAATCTTGAACTTCCAGCCCCAACTCCTTCAAGATCAATGGTTTCTTTTGCAGCTGCAATAATTTCAGGATGCTTGCTGAGCCCGAGATAGTCATTACTCGCAAGGTCTAACAGAGCAGTATTTTGGGACTCAGATGTGGAACGTAATTCAGCTTTTTTAGGGCCTGTAGTCCAGGTCCTTAGGTAACGAATTCTGGATTGGGGGATGTTATTCATATAACTAGTCTGGCCCTAGATGAGTGCAAGATGCCTCGCCTGGCTTTTGTGCGTTTCTTTTGTTGGTTTCATTAGCTTTGGTGCTCATTGCCGAATTGGTTCACTAGGATTGCACTTATGAGTTCAGATGTGCACGTCAAAGCTTTTGCTGACCGTGCCAGGGTTGATTTGGATCCCTCTTCGATCTTTCCTTTTGCACTGGATGACTTTCAGCTGAAAGCCATTGATGCGCTTAATCAGGGACATTCAGTTGTCGTTAGTGCGCCTACCGGTTCAGGCAAGACATTGGTTGGAGAGTATGCAATACATAGAGCAATAGCTCATAAAAATAAAGTCTTTTATACAACTCCCCTTAAGGCTCTTTCTAATCAAAAGTTAAGAGATTTCCGAAATCAGTTTGGGCAAAAAAATGTAGGCTTAATGACAGGTGATTTAAGTGTTAATCGTGAAGCTTCGATTGTAGTAATGACGACCGAAATCTTCAGAAACATGCTTTATGCAGAAGCTGATGAAAAGAATGATCCACTAGAAAAAGTGGAAACTGTGGTTCTAGATGAGTGCCATTACATGAATGATTCCCAACGCGGAACAGTTTGGGAAGAGTCAATTATTCATTGCCCTTCAAGTGTTCAAGTGGTCGCTTTGTCGGCAACAGTTGCAAATGCAGGTCAGCTAACTGATTGGATAAGTGAAGTGCATGGCCCCACTGAATTAATCATTAGTGAACACAGACCTGTTCCGTTGGAATTCAAGTTCTGTAGTGCAAAAGGTTTACACCCTTTATTGGATGAGAAGGGTACAGGTCTTCATCCGAATTGCAAAGTTTGGCGAGCTCCTAAAGGAAACAAGCGAAAAGGAAGATCACAAAAGCCTCTTCAACCGAAGACCCCTGCTGTGAGCTTTGTCGTCTCCCAGATGTTTGAAAGGAGCATGTTACCGGCAATATATTTTATTTTTAGCCGGCGTGGTTGTGATCGTGCTTTAGAAGAACTTGGTTCGCAATGTCTAATAAGTTCTAAAGAACAAGAAGCTATTAGCCGCCGTCTCAAGGAATACAGCAAAGCTAATCCTGAGGCAGTCCGAGATGGTATTCACTCAGATGCACTGATGCGTGGAATTGCGGCTCATCATGCAGGCGTTTTGCCAGCCTGGAAAGAATTGATTGAAGATTTATTCCAACAGAATCTTGTAAAGGTTGTTTTTGCCACAGAGACCTTGGCAGCAGGAATAAATATGCCCGCTCGAACTACTGTGATTTCTTCTTTGTCGAAACGTACTGATAGAGGACATCGTTCATTGATGGGCAGTGAGTTTCTACAGATGGCAGGCAGAGCAGGACGGAGAGGTATGGATGCTAAGGGTTATGTAGTCACGGTTCAAAGTCGTTTTGAAGGAGTAAAAGAAGCAGGTCAATTGGCTACCTGTAAACCAGACCCACTCCTAAGTCAGTTCACTCCAAGTTATGGAATGGTGCTCAATCTTTTGCAGAACCATTCCATTGAAAAGGCTAAAGAGATGATAGAGCGAAGTTTTGGTCGTTATTTAGCCACTATTGATTTGGTTGATGAAGAAGAAATAATTGAGAAGTTGAGACTACAGTTGGTTCAGTTAAATGATGTTGCTGGGGATATTCCTTGGGAGGATTTTGAGAGATATGAAAAGGAGCGAGGTAGATTGCGAGAAGAAAGAAGGCTTTTAAGAATCCTCCAGCAGCAGGCAGAAGAAACGCTCGCGAATGAACTTACATTGGCTTTGCAGTTTGCAAGTGTAGGAACTCTTGTAAGCATTAAATCACAACAATTAAAAGGCCGTGTCACACCTGCAGTTATTGTTGAGAAGGTAGATGGGCCAGGTCAGTTCCCCCTTTTACTTTGTTTGACTGATGAGAATGTATGGCTTTTACTTCCATGTAACTCAGTTGTCAGTATTCATGCTGAATTAAGTTGTTTAAGAATTACGGGTTTGGAAATTCCTGATTTAAATCGTTCAGGAGAGATTTGTCATGGTGATAGTAAAACTAGTGCCTTAGCGATGGAAGTTACCAATATTGCCAGGCGACATGACATGAGAACACCTCAATATGATTTAGCGGGTGAAGTGCTAACCCAGGCGAAGTTAGTACATCAGTTGGAAGAGGATCTTAAAAGACAACCAGCGCATAAATGGGGAGATAGAAAGCAACTCAAAAAACACCGTAGAAGAATGGAGCAATTGGAAAATGAAATAATTGAGCGTCAGCAGTTATTGCATCGAAGAGCCAATCATCATTGGGAAGTGTTTCTTTCTCTAATAGATATTCTTCAGCATTTTGGATGTTTAGATGAATTAGCTCCTACCGAAATGGGAAGAACAGTTGGATCGTTAAGAGGAGACAACGAGTTGTGGTTGGGATTGGCTCTAATGAGCGGCCATTTAGATGACTTACCCCCTCCAGAACTTGCAGCATTATTTGAAGCAATTAGTACCGAAGTTAATCGTCCAGATTTATGGAGTGGATTTCCAATACCGCGTAAGGCAGAGGAGGCACTAAATGATTTAATTGGGATGAGAAGAGAACTTTTGAGAGTTCAAGAACGTTTCAAGGTCTTTTTCCCTGCTTGGTTTGAAACTGAGTTAATGGGTCTAGTGGATGCATGGGCGAGAGGTTCTACCTGGACTGATTTGATAGCAAATACCTCTTTAGACGAAGGAGATGTAGTCCGCATTTTGAGAAGAACCGTTGATCTACTTTCTCAGGTTCCATATTGCGAGCTCATTTCAAAGCAACTCAGAGCAAATGCTAGATCTGCCTTAAAGCTAATAAATCGCTTTCCAGTTAGGGAGTCGGATGACCTGTTGATTGAGGCTCAGGCAGAAAAAAGAGGTTCTAATCCTGCGACAGAACGCCTAAGTTAGTTATCGTAAGAAAGAGTTTTAATTACTGAAGAATTAAACCATTTTAGAAGGGTTTATTATTTGATCGAATTTATCTATATTGATGTAATCTAGTTCCATGGCAGCATCCCTCAAGCTTATATCATTTGTGTAAGCATGATGTGCAATTTTACTTGCATTCACGTATCCAATCTCTGGGGTTAAGGCGGTAACTAGCATTAGTGATTGGTCTAAATGATATTGAATATTCTTATGATTTGGCTCCATATTTTCAATCATTTTCTCTCTACAACATTCGCATGCTGTAGTAAGTAAATCTATGCTTTGTAGCAAATTAAATCCAATAAGAGGCTTGTACACGTTCATTTGTAGATGACCACCACTTCCTGCAATTGCTACAGCTGCATCTAGCCCAATAACTTGTGTGCAGACCATTGCCATCGCTTCACATTGAGTAGGATTTACTTTCCCGGGCATAATTGAACTACCTGGTTCATTTTGAGGCAAATTTAATTCAGCAAAACCTGCTCTTGGCCCTGAAGCAAGTAACCTGATGTCGTTAACAATTTTCAGAAGGGAAACTGCCAACATACGAAGCTGTGACATTGCATTGACAAGTCCATCATGACTAGCCATTACTGCGAATTTGTTATTGGCTGTTGCGAATGAAATGCCAGTTAATACAGATAACTCTTTGATGATTTCAATATCAAAGTTGGGCGGGGCATTAAGCCCAGTACCAACCGCAGTTCCACCTATTGCTAGTGGATAGAGTTCACTCAGGCTTGATCGAATGCGTTTGGCAGCGGTAGCAACCTGATCTCTCCATGCAGAAACTTCTTGCCCCAGCGTGAGTGGAACAGCATCCTGTAAATGTGTGCGACCTATCTTTATGATTCCATTCCAATCTTTACTTTTTTTGTCAAACGATTCGATGAGAAGCTGTAGCTCTGGTAATAGCTTTTTCTCTAAACTTATAGTTACTGCTATGTGAATAGCTGAAGGGAATATATCATTTGTGGATTGTGATTTGTTTACATCATCATTTGGATGTATAGGTTTATTGCTTCCTAGTTCTTCACCACATTCTAGGCAAGCCAAGTTGCTTATTACTTCATTGACATTCATATTTGTTTGGGTTCCACTCCCTGTTTGCCATACCTTTAGAGGGAAATGATTATCATGCATCCCCTCGGCTATTTGAGAAGCTGCTTTGATGATTAAGTTTTTTTGAGTGGGATTTAGTTTACCTAAGCGTTCGTTAGTTATTGCGGCAGCTTTCTTTATTAATGCCAAGGCGTGAATGATTTCATGAGGCATTGAATCACCGCTGATCGAGAAATTTTCCAGAGATCTTTGAGTCTGAGCTCCCCATAAAACATCCGTCGGCACTTTTATTGAACCCATGCTGTCTTGTTCTATCCGAAATGAATCAGCCATTGGTCATCATCCAAGTGCAGAAATGGTTCATTTGTTAGTTCATCAAAGCTTAGCTATAAAATGCTCATTTTGTGTAATAAATTTTCTAAAAATAGTTTTTAAATAGGATCAGACAAGGTTTTGATTTATAAACCTAGCCTTTCCCAAATTACATGGAGATTTGCTTGATGTATTTCTGTACTAAAGCAATCTGCTATTTCTTCTGAGCTTAAAAGAGAAGAAACTGCTTGATCAGATTTTAGATTCTCTCTAAAATCTCCCCCCTCCTTGTTCCATGCTGCGTGCGCATTTCTCTGAACGATTTTATAGGCTTCTTCTCTAAGCATGCCTTTTTCGACAAGTGCTAAGAGTACTCTTTGGCTAAAAACTACTCCTCCATAGATATTCATATTGCGGAGCATATTCTGAGGATAGATTCCTAATCCTTGAATGATCTCTGTCATTTCTCTGAGCATAAAATGAAGGGTTATTGAGCAATCAGGAAGCATCATTCGCTCAGTAGAGCTATGAGAGATATCTCGTTCATGCCAAAGTGCAACATTCTCTAATGCTCCAATAACATATCCTCTTAAAACTCTTGCAAGACCACTAATTCGTTCACTGCGGATAGGGTTCCTTTTGTGTGGCATTGCAGAGCTTCCTTTTTGACCTTTAGCAAAACTTTCCTCTACTTCTAGAACATCCGTACGTTGTAAGTTTCGGATCTCTGTCGCAAATCTATCTAAAGATGCCCCTACTAAGGCCAATGTTTGAACATAACTTGCATGGCGATCACGGGAGATCACTTGTGTGCTTGCAGTGTCGGGAGTGAGATCTAGATGTTGGCAAGCTAATTTTTCTACTTGTGGATCAGTATTGGCATATGTACCCATAGCTCCACTGATTTGTCCTACGGCAATCTCTTTCTCTAATCGACTTAAACGATTGGAATTTCGAATGGTTTCAGCGAGCCACCCAGCGAGTTTGAATCCGAAGGTTATTGGTTCTCCATGTATTGCATGCGACCTGCCAATCATGACAGTATTTTTATGATTACTTGCAAGCTTTTGAATTGAGTCTTGAAGTTGCTTTAATTCTTTCTGAAGCAGCACCACAGAAGACTTCATCTGCAGTGCTAAGCCTGTATCAAGAACATCACTGCTTGTCATCCCAATATGGATATAGCGTCCTGCATCTCCAACGTGTTCATTTAGGTTCGTTAGAAAAGCAATAACGTCGTGACGAACTTCAGCTTCTATTTCAAGAATTCGTTCTGGTTCGAAGGCGGCTTTTTCTCTTATGTCTTGCATTGCCTCTTGAGGTATTCGCCCAAGCTTGTAGTTTGCTTCGCAAGCAGCGACTTCTACATCTAGCCAGCTCTGGTACTTAGCCCGATCAGTCCAGATCTGGCTCATTTCAGTGAGTGCGTATCTCTCGATCAATGGTTCTTAGACTCTCTTTAGTTGAACTTAGAAGACCTTTAGTCAGGCTGACTTAAGACGTTGATGAGCCACCTCCCAATGGACAGCTCTTCCCCATGATTGTTGGCGAACCCAGCATCTACCACCTTTGCAATTTATTAGTTGAAAGGGTGGGAGGTCATTGGGGTGATTCTCTAATGTTACGAAGCTTCCTGGTTGAAGGAGCTCAAGAACCTTTTTAGATTCAACGAAAGGCACAACACTTAATTTTGGCTGAGTCTTTGGTTGTATTGATCTGATAGGAGTTTTTCGAGAGGACACTTTTTTTCAAGTTCTATGGGTGATCCTCATGGCTTATTCCCCTTTTAGGCCAACTTGATTGGTTTTTGTTCGGTTTTCATCTCGATTTCAGCAATGTCCCGTAAAAATCGTCTTGATTTGCTCATGGTTGCTAAGGGGGTTGCATGTTCGCGTCAAAAGGCACAAGAGCTTATAAGAGCAGGGAAAGTTCGTGATGTAAATGGTCGGATTCTGGACAAGCCTGGCCAAGAGTATGTAAGTGACATAAAGCTTTTAGTCAAGGAGTCACCAAGGTTTGTTTCTCGTGGAGGCCAAAAATTATTAGCAGCTTTGGAAGCTTTTCCTATTGAGGTGAAAGGAAGAGTCTGTTTGGACGCGGGAATATCTACGGGGGGGTTTACAGATTGCCTTTTACAGCATGGAGCCGAGCATATTTACGGAATTGATGTTGGTTATGGACAAACTGCTTGGAAACTTCGTATAGACCCCAAACTTTTTTTGAAGGAGAGAACCAATGTACGGAACTTGGCCCCAGAAGATCTTTATGAGCCTTCAGACCCTTTGCCAACCCTTCTAGTCGCAGATCTATCTTTTATATCTCTTAGGTTAGTAATGCCCTCTCTCAAGGCTTTGCTTGACCCTGATCATTCAGAGGCAATCTTGCTTGTTAAACCACAGTTTGAAGTGGGCAAACATTTAGTAGGAAAAAAAGGTGTAGTAAGGGACCCTTTGTCCCATGTAAAAGCTCTGGAAGGTGTCATAGATGCCGCTAAAACACAAGCTTGGAATCTTAAGGGTATAAAACCATCCCCAATTACTGGACCTGCAGGTAATCATGAATACCTGATTTGGTTTGGTACTACTAGTGGGAATGAATTGCCAAGCCTTCCGAGAATTGTTTCCGAAACTCTGAATTAGCCTTACAAGGCTTCCCCATCGCACTCACCTGTGCGGATACGTACAACTGACTCCACAGGTGAAACAAAAATCTTGCCGTCGCCTATTTCACCAGTCTTGCCAGCTTCTGCTATTGCTTTTAAGACCGCTCCAACATTCTCATCATTTACCACCACTTCTACTTTTAGCTTTTGCAGGAATTCAACAGTGAATTCGGAGCCCCGGTATCTTTCTACTTGTCCTTTTTGTCTACCGAACCCCCTCACTTCACTTACGGTCATCCCAATTATTCCAGCGTTTACTAGAGCTAGTTTTACATCCTCCAGCTTGAAGGGCCGGATAATTGCCTCGACTTTCTTCATGGGAAGTTTAGGGGGAGTATTTGACTTTATTTAGTTTGTCAGAATCTTCCAGGAACTGTTAATGCAGGAAAGAAATTCAACATTAGGCCTGCTTGCTGAGCGTCTTTGGAGAGCTCTTGTGCATCTTCTAGAGGGATTCTGACTTCGCTTGCAGCCAAAGAACTCCAATGCTCGTCTTCAAAATGAGTTTGCAACCAAAGCATTCCATGAATACTTAAGGGACGTATTTGCGTGCCTTTCTCTGAGCTGGTAAACAAAATGTCCATTTAGGCCGTGATGTTCTCAAACCTATTAGGGGGGGTAATAGACAATCTTGATGTGGCGATTGTTACCAATTCGATGTTTAGTGTTGGAGGAAGCTATTAATCGTTAGGGTTCAAGCGGCTTTTTCTGTCTTTAGATAATCGGTTTTGGTTTAGGGCTTCGTTTGGCTAAGTTCTTTGAAAGGACTTTTTCTTTTGACAAGTGAATAGCAAAGACTCAAATACTCGCTCTCCCTTTTATGGAGAACGTGTTATTGAAGATGCAGAGCTGATTTGCTTTGAAAATCCTAATTCTGCTAGGTCCTATGAAATTTCTATTGAGCTCCCTGAATTCACTTGTAAGTGCCCTTTCTCAGGCTATCCGGATTTTGCAACTCTCAGATTGCTATATCAACCTGGACCAAAGGTTGTTGAGCTGAAGTCTTTGAAGCTTTATATAAATAGCTATAGAGATCAAGCTATCTCTCATGAGGAGGTCGCTCACAGGGTGCTAGACGATTTAGTAAAAGCTTGTAAGCCGTTGTGGATGCAACTCGAAGCAGATTTCAACCCCAGAGGGAATGTGCATATGGTTGTAAGAGTGGCCCATGGGACCAGGGTAGAAAGTTGAGCTAAATAGTTGTTGAAGATACGAAATTTGGTAACTCATTAGCTAGGCCAACTAGATTGCGATTAGACAGTCCCCCAAGATGTATTGAGGATTGTTCAGTGTCAATAATTGCCCATAATTGCCGACTATCTATTAGGCTTAAAATTCCACCAATAAGAATAATTGCGAAGCTGCTATAAACGATTGGCAATGATGGATCTCGTTTTAGTAATAATCCACTGGCTGGAAGAATATTGATAATACGTAGAGATACTCCTTCTAGCTCAGATGATTTTCGGCCTGGCCTTATAGTTGTAATTAATTGCCCACCTTGGTTGAAAACCTTTACAGGTCCTTTTTCATTAGAAAGTGTAAGAATAATTGGCTCGGTCCCATCTTTCTTGGTTGGGATGACTGTGCCCCATACTTGATCTCCTAATTCCGGGAAATTCCTGAGAGGAAGTTGTAAATTAGGACTTTCTCCTATTTGAAGAGTTATACCTGCTAGGGCCCAATCGGCTTGGTAGATCGTCATCCCTTGAAAGCGCAAGGGGTGATTGACACTAACTTCTTTAGAGGTTCGATGAATTTGATCAGGTTGTATTAGCTCTAGTTCTGAACGAAATTGTTCAGGTCGGCCAAGCTCATCACGCTCGATTTCAAATTTTGAAAGCTCAATAGTTAATTGCTTCTCGTTGTTTTTGCTTAGTAATTCAAAAGACCTTCCAGGACTAAGGAACTTCTCAATTTTTTGCCCTGCAAAAGCTCCCCAAGCAGATCCGAACATCAAAAGAATCATCCCAATATGAATTATTGGTGGTCCTGCTCGGCCAATAACACCTTTTCGAGCAGCGATTCTTCCAGGGTGCTTTTTGATACTCCAACCTTTTGCTTTTAGGTGGGTAGATAGCTTTTCGAGCCCTTTCTCTGCGGAAGGAAGTGTAACTGTTTCAGCAATGGCCAATTTACGTAGTTGATTAGGCTTTGTGTAATCAGTCCATGCATAACCTGCTTTTAGGGCTGGCCATTGTCTTCGCCAACTACAAACAATTAATGCTGCACTCAACCAAGTAAGTAAGCCTAAAAACCAGTAACTTGTATAGACATGATCTAACTGAAGTTTAAGAATCCATTCACCATTAATTATACCTAGCCAGGCGCTAGATTCGTATAGCGTGATGTAACTTTCTATTGGTTCACCCTGAGGGATAGCTGTCCCAATCCCACTAGCAATTGCGATAACTAATAATAGGCAAATAGCAACTCTTAGATCTGATATGAAAAAAAGAAATCTTTTAAGAGTGCTCATTTTTTAAATCCATCTTGAAAGGAGACTAAGTAGACCTGTGACAAGAAAAAACACTCCACTAAGTTTAGGAATCCAGCTGCTTATCGGACGAAGTGCCAGCAGGCTTGGGATCGTTGCTGATGCGGTGCCGACAAGTAGAAGAGGCATTACTTGCCCTAATCCAAAGCTTGCTAAGAGAGTTATCCCAATTAAGGGCTTGCCACTTTGCGCAATCCAACCAAGCAGGACAGCTAATACAGGGGTGGTACATGGAGTTGCTGCTAGCCCAAACGCTAGCCCAGCAGCAATTGGGGCGATTGCTTTAGGGACTTTCTTTTGCCAAGAAATAGGGTCTGGTCCTTCCGGAAACGGGAACTTGATCAATCCCAATAAGTTAAGGCCCATCCCAATTGCTAATAGTGCAACCAAAGGCGCTATTAATCCTGGCACTTGGCCGTAGATCCGACCTATGAGTCCACTGAGACTTCCCAGTAGAACTAGTGAACATAGAATGCCACCACAAAAAGCAAGACTTCTTTGATAAGGGGTGAGGTTGTTTTTAAATCCTGCTAGGTAGGCAGCAGTAATTGGGAGTAAAGATATAGAGCAAGGGTTGAGACTTGTTAGTAGCCCTCCGCTAAATACAAGGCCAATGGTTAAAGGACCAGGATTTTCAAGTCCATGTTGAAGCAATTGTTCGCTACTTCGTGCAAGAGCTGAGATGCTTAAATCAAGTGATTGTATTGGGTGCGCCGGTTAGTACGGAAGGAGCTTGAGATTCATTTTATCTACTTAGCAATTTTACGTAGGTTTCTTGTTGCCAATAATCCTGTTGATTCAAGAGAACACCTTATTAGTAACCCACCTAGAAATAAACTGGCAATTAGTGAATTGCCTCCATAACTGATAAGTGGGAAAGGTAAACCAGTGGTTGGGATTACTCCGGAGGCCACGGCCATATTTAGAATTGACTGTCCTACTAGAAGTGAACTACATCCAATAGCGATTAACTTGGATTGGTTGTTTCTACACCTCAGAGAGATTTTGAATCCAATGAATGCTATCAAAAGTAAGAAAAGCAATAGCATTAATGATCCAATAAACCCAAATTCTTCCGCAAAGACAGCATAAATAAAGTCCGTACTTTGAATTGGTAGATATTGCAACTTTTGTGTTGAAAGACCATATCCTTCCCCAAACCATCCGCCTGAGCCTATTGCTAGAAGGCTTTGGATCAATTGGTATCCATTGCCTTGTGGGTCCTGCCAAGGATCAAGAAATGACGTGACTCGTAACTTTTGATATTCATTAGTTAGGATACTTATAGTCCCCAAGACACCTCCTCCAATTGCAGTTGCAAAAAGATTATTTAATTTGACTCCTGAAGATAATGCAATTAACCAAATTAATATACCTGTTAAAGCAGCTGTGCTTAGATTTGGTTGCTTTAATATCAAAAGGATAATGCTTCCAAAGACTGCAAGCCAAAGTAATTTCTGATCAAAATTAATTCGCTTCCAATGAGCAAAGATGCTTGCTGATTGAAGTACTAAAAATGGTTTTATCAGCTCAGAAGGTTGGATTTGTACCGGACCAAGGATGAGCCATCGACTTGCTCCATTGACTGTGCTCCCAATCACTAATGTTGTTGCAATTAGCAATGCCCCCAGGAGTACTCCTGGGCCTGCAAGCTTTAACCATTTGCGCAAGCTTATCGAGATAACAAAAAATAAGAGGCTCCAGCTTGCAGCTAGCCATATTAGTTGGCGTTTTAAGTAATAAGCGCCATCTCCCATTTCCCTTGCGGCCACCCACCAGCTTGCAGAACCAAGTATGAGTAGACCGGCAAGACTCCAAAACCCTAAAAGACCAATGAAAAGCCTAGCTTCTGCAGGCCATAGGCCCCATGGAATTGGGAGGTGTTTTTGTTCAAAGCCGTTACTGTTTTGCAATTTGAAGTTTTGCGTCCCCCTGCCTTCTTTTTGGGTCCACTTTCCTTGCTTCATCTTTGCGGAACGGTAGACCAAGAGAAAAGAATTTAAATATTGATCCTATTGAGCCGCTTTGAGGTCTGTTTGCCAAGCCTTTTGATCAACAAAAATGATAAAACCTTATAAGTCATTTAAAGATTCGTTTTATAAAGTTCTTTTTCTAGATTCGAGATTATATTGCCAAAGTGAGGTGATTCTCTTACTGCTCAATTTCTGCATTGCTTAAATTTGAGTGATACTACAAAACTTGTTAGTTCGTTCTACGATCGTTTTCCTTTCCCTGGCGAACCTTTGTTGGACTGTAAGCCTCCAGGTTATATATGGAGTATGTGTTTTGATGCCGTGTATTCCGCTTGTTCAGGGGCGTTGTATGAAAATTTACAAGCTAAAAACTCGCCAAGGATATTAGATGCTGGTTGTGGTACTGGTGTAAGTACAGATTATCTTGCATTTCTCAACCCTGATTCGGAAATACTTGCTATAGATATTTCTGAACAAGCACTAAGCATTGCATCTGAAAGATTGAGAAGGTCAGGTGCATTTGCAATTTCAAATATTACCTTTGAGAAGGTAAGTATTTTAGAAATTGGGGAAAGAAAGCCTTTTGACTTTATTAATTCTATTGGGATGCTTCATCACTTACAGGAGCCCTACATTGGATTGGCTGAATTGGCTGAGCTCCTTAAGCCAGGAGGTATTATCCACCTTCTTCTTTATGCCGAAGGAGGCAGAGTTGAAATTAATCGAATCAAAAAAGTTTTAAAAATAATAGGATTACAAGGAAATGATGATGGCGTATCTCTTGGGAAGAGTCTTTTAAGAGATCTGCCAGAAAACAATAGATTACGAAAGCACTATTTTGATATGGTAGCTTCATTGTGCGATGACGATAAAAGCTTTGCTGATATCTACTTGCATCCATTTGAGATTAATTTTAATATTAGTAGTTTGTTTGAACTTATAGATAAGTCTGGTTTGGAATTTGCTGGTTTCACTAATCCTAATGTTTGGGAATTGCAAAGATTTTTGCAAGGAGAATTATTGCTTAGAGGAAGGTCTTTGCCGTTAATTCAGCAATTGCAGTTAATAGAAGATCTTGATCCAGATCTTGACCATTTTGAGTTTTTCCTAGCTAAGCCTCCTCTCCCTAAATTTGAGTGGTCAGAAGATAGCGAGATACTGAGAACTTGTGGTCGAATTAGTCCTTGTGTCTCTGGATGGCCAGGTCAAGATTTGCTGGATCAAGAAATGAATCCTTTAACTCTTGATTCGAAAGCCTATAAATTTTTAAAGATTTTGCAAGACTGTCCTCAAGAAACTCAATTAGTAGATTTACCTTTGGATTTCTCTTCTGAGGAGATGGCTTCCATTGCAAGGGATTTGCACCGTAGGAATGTATTGCTTCTCTCACCCTGTAGAAATCCCGCTACATGATAGATTCCGCGGGCCTTTATAGAGAGAGCCTGGGCTCAATTGCTGGCAACACCTCTGCTTAATCCGGAAGCTGAATCTCCCAAGGGAGATCAAGTGGTACTGGAACCAAGTAAGGAGGATTTATCAGCGATGGAGAATCAAGGAACTTCTTTGTCCTCAGATACTCAAGTTGACCTTTCTCATCTAGGGGAATTTCAACAGTTTCAGAGAGGCTCTTTAGTTGCAATCTTGCTTTTATCCCTTTCGGGATCGGCCTTGACAGCACTTTTCTGGGGAATGCATATTGCCACTAGCTTGCTATGTGGCGGCCTTTCAGGAGCTTTGTACCTGTGGCTTTTAGCTCGCAGTGTTGGGAAGCTTGGAAAGAGTTCTCAGTCTGTTGGGAAGGTTCAACTTCTTGTCCCAATAGTGCTTTTTCTTGCAGCTGTAAAGCTGCCTCAGCTTGATCTATTTCCGGCAATCTTGGGCTTTCTTCTATATAAGCCCTCAATGATCCTTCAGGTTTTCTTGAGTCTTTGACTTCAGGTAAATCAGGATTGTCGTCTAGTCGTTGTCACGACTTCATTCAGACAAAAACTAATCTCTCTCAAAGTTAGATGGGTACCTTGCCATTTGTTTTTCCTTTTGCCGAGTTAGAGGTAGGCCAACACCTCTACTGGCAACTTGGAAACCTTAGGCTTCACGGCCAGGTTTTTATGACTTCTTGGATCGTGATAGGTGCCTTGTTGGCTCTTGTTGTGGTTGGCACAAGGAAGATGGAAAGAGATCCAAAAGGTGTTCAAAACCTCTTGGAGTTTCTATGGGATTACATTCGTGATTTAGCTAGGACCCAGATAGGGGAAAAGGCTTATCGCGACTGGATGCCTTTCATAGGTACTCTTTTCTTGTTTATTTTTGTAAGTAATTGGGGAGGAGCACTCGTACCTTGGAGGTTGATAAAACTCCCTAGCGGAGAGTTAGGTGCGCCTACGGCTGATATCAACACAACTGTTGCTTTGGCCTTATTGGTATCCCTTTCTTATTTCTATGCAGGTTTGAGTCGTAAAGGGTTGCGTTACTTCGAGTATTACGTACATCCAACTCCAATCATGCTTCCTTTCAAGATCGTGGAGGATTTCACTAAACCACTATCTCTATCTTTTCGTTTGTTTGGAAACATCCTTGCCGATGAATTGGTTGTAGCAGTCTTGGTCTTTTTGGTCCCTCTTGTTCTACCTGTTCCAGTAATGTTCCTTGGCCTTTTCACAAGTGCCATTCAGGCTTTGATCTTCGCAACCCTAGCCGCCTATTACATAGGGGAAGCGGTTGAGGAGCATCATTGATTAATTTCATCTGCTAGGACATTGACCCATGGTCTGGCAGACTCCTTGCGCGCAGGTCCGTTTATTCGGGCCCATCTCATTTATTTAAAGAGATGTCCTCACGCAGGTATAAACTCTCGGTCCCTATAAGCGCTTAATTAGCGCATCACATCCTTAGTTAAAACATGGATTCCATTACTACCGCCGCCTCTGTAGTTGCAGCTGGCCTTGCTGTTGGCCTAGGAGCCATAGGCCCTGGTATCGGACAGGGCAGTGCCGCTCAGGGCGCTGTTGAAGGAATTGCTCGCCAGCCAGAAGCTGAGGGCAAGATCCGCGGCACACTTTTGCTTTCCTTTGCCTTCATGGAATCTCTAACCATTTATGGCTTGGTTGTTGCACTTGTGCTTCTTTTCGCCAACCCCTTTGCTGGTTGATCCAAGTTTGGATTAAAGGGTCGAGTACGAAAACTTGTTATTAAAAGTTTTCGTATTCATCCAATAGTTCAATCGAGGATTATGCAAAGGATTTTCTGCCGAAATTCGGCTTGATTAAACCGTTGATAGCCCCTTCCCAATGATCAGCTTGCTCCTTCTCGGTGCCACAGAGGGAGGTCTGTTTGACTTCGATGCCACCCTCCCACTTATGGCAGTTCAGGTGGTTCTCCTCACTTTCATTCTTAATGCTCTTTTCTTCAGGCCAGTTGGTCGAGTTGTTGAGGAGCGTGAAGACTATGTCACCACTACAAGAGCAGAAGCCAAGCAAAAGCTTGCTCAGGTAGAGAAGTTGGAGGCAGAACTTCGTGACCAGTTGAAAGAAGCTCGGCAAACAGCTCAAAAGCTTATAAATGATGCTGAGCAGGATTCCGACAAGCTTTATAGGGAAGCATTGGCTCTTGCTACTTCAGAGGCGAATGCCTCAAGAGAAAAAGCACGTCGTGAGATTGATTCTCAGAGAGAAACAGCCTTGACTCAGCTCAAAATTGATTCTCAGAAACTTGGGGATCTCATTGTTCAAAGACTCTTGGCAGCAAAATGAATTGTTCTTCACTTATTGCAGCAGCAGGCTTTGGTCTAAATCTCAACTTGTTTGAGACAAATGTCATTAACCTTGCGGTAGTAATTTTTGGCCTCTACAAATTTCTTCCTAATTTTCTCGGGAGTATTTTGCAGCGACGAAGAGATGCAATTTTGATTGATCTCAAGGATGCAGAAGAGCGTCTTGAAACATCAACAAAGGCTTTTGATCAGGCTCAAAAAGATCTAGCTGCTGCAGAGCAGAAAGCTTCTCAAATTCGCAATGACTGCAAGGCCAGGGCAGAAGCTATTCGTTTGGAAAGCGAAAAGCGAACTGTAGAAGAAATGGCCCGTATTAAGCAGGGTGCAGCTTCTGATCTCAATGCCGAGGCAGCCAGAGTTAGCTCTCAATTACGAAGAGAGGCTGCAAAATTGGCTATTGAGAGGGCTTTAGCCGTTTTACCCGAGAAACTCGACGAAAAAACTAAAGCCAGCTTCATTAGTAATTCCATTCAGAATATGGGGAAATCTTGATGCCACTTTTAAACACCATTACTACTCCATACGCAGAAGCTTTCTTGCAGGTTTCTGAAAGTCGTAAGGAAGTAGACAAAGTTATTAATCAGGCAAAGTCATTGCTTTCACTTTGGAATGAATCTCCAGAATTGAGTGAGGCGATGTCTTCTCCTGTCCTGGAGGTTGAATCTAAGAAGGCAGTTCTGCAGAAACTTTTTGCCAAACAGGTCACACCTTCATTCCTCAATTTCTTAAAGCTTTTAGCTGACCGCCATCGAATTAGCCTTTTAAACTCTGTTTTGGAGCGTTTACTTGAGATATATCGTGAGCAAAGAAATATTGCTTTGGCAACAGTCACTTCAGCTTATGAACTTTCTGAGGACCAGCAAGCTGAACTTCTCAAGAAGGTTCAGTTGATAGCTGGTACTAACAAGCTTGAGATCAACTTAAAGGTTGATCCCGATTTGATAGGTGGCTTCATCGTAAGCGTAGGTTCCAAGGTGATTGATGCGAGCTTGTCAGGGCAAGTTCGACGCCTTGGCTTGTCGCTTGCTAAGGCAAGTTAGCCTTACTTCTTCTACAACCTTTTTCTTCCTTCAACTCTTAACCCCTTCTCCTCTCATGGTTTCCATACGTCCCGACGAGATTAGCTCGATTCTCAAGCAGCAGATAACCGACTATGACAAGTCAGTTTCCGTTAGCAATGTTGGAACCGTACTCCAAATCGGTGACGGTATAGCGCGAATCTATGGTCTTGAGAAGGTTATGGCTGGTGAACTAGTTGAATTTGAGGATGGTACTGAGGGCATTGCACTAAATCTTGAAGATGACAATGTAGGAGCAGTGTTAATGGGTGAGGGTCTTGGAATCCAAGAGGGAAGTACGGTTAAGGCAACAGGAAAAATAGCTTCAGTTCCTGTTGGAGAAGGGACTTTGGGAAGAGTAGTAAATCCTCTTGGTCAGGCAGTCGATGGGAATGGAGAAATTAAAACTACCGATTCTCGACTTATTGAGTCAGTCGCACCTGGAATTATTAAGCGAAAGTCGGTTCATGAACCTATGCAAACTGGGATCACATCAATAGATGCAATGATTCCAATTGGCCGTGGTCAACGTGAATTAATCATTGGAGACCGTCAAACTGGTAAAACTGCAATTGCCCTAGATACCATCATTAACCAGAAAGGTGAGGATGTTGTCTGTGTTTATGTCGCGATCGGACAGAAATCAGCTTCTGTAGCCAATGTCGTAGAGGTCTTACGGGAAAAGGGTGCGTTGGATTACACGGTTGTAGTCAATGCAAGTGCTTCCGATCCAGCTGCTTTGCAATATCTTGCACCTTATACAGGAGCAGCTATAGCTGAGTATTTCATGTACAAAGGGAAGGCGACATTAGTTATTTATGACGATTTAACTAAGCAAGCACAGGCTTATCGTCAGATGTCACTTCTGTTGCGCCGTCCACCAGGACGGGAGGCTTATCCAGGAGATGTTTTTTATCTACATAGCCGTTTACTTGAAAGGGCCGCTAAACTTTCCGATTCGATGGGCAAAGGCTCTATGACTGCGTTGCCTATTATTGAAACGCAGGCAGGTGATGTTTCGGCATATATTCCAACCAATGTGATATCAATTACAGATGGACAGATCTTCCTGAGTTCTGACCTCTTTAACTCTGGTTTGCGGCCTGCTATTAATGTAGGTATCTCTGTTAGCAGGGTTGGTGGCGCAGCTCAGACAAAGGCAATTAAGAAAATTGCTGGAACTCTAAAACTTGAGTTGGCTCAGTTTGACGAATTAGCTGCATTCTCACAGTTTGCCTCAGATTTGGATGAAGCAACTCAGAATCAATTAGGCCGAGGCAAGAGGCTTAGGGAGTTGCTTAAGCAACCTCAATTCGCACCCTTAAATCTTGCTGAACAAGTAGCTATTGTCTATGCAGGTGTTAAGGGTCTAATCGATGAGGTCCCTGAAGATCAGGTGACTCAGTTCGCTAGAGAGCTGCGTGATTATTTGAAAACAAATAAGCCTGATTATATATCTAAAGTTCAGCAAGAAAAGGTATTAAGTGATTCTGCTGAAACCATCTTGAAAGACGCCATTAACGAGGTGAAAACTTCGATGATGGCTGCTGCTTGAACCTTTTAGCTATTCACGAGATTTTTACTAATGGCTAACTTAAAGGACATCCGAGACAGAATTGTCTCAGTAAAGAACACTAGGAAAATTACCGAGGCCATGCGCCTAGTGGCTGCTGCAAAGGTTCGTCGTGCTCAAGAGCAAGTTCTGAGAAGTCGACCATTTGCTGATCGATTAGCGCGTGTTCTCGAAAATATTCAGTCCAGAATACGTTTTGAGCTTGCAGATGCACCATTGCTGAAGACTAGAGAAGTTAATCGAATTACATTGGTTGCAGTGACTGGTGATAGAGGGTTGTGTGGTGGCTATAACTCAAACATTATTAAACGAACTGAGCAACGTTATTCAGAGCTACAAGGGAAAGGCTTTAAGCCAGATTTAGTATTGATAGGCCGTAAAGCGATTTCTTATTTTCAGAACAGATCAAGTATCTATGAGATTCGTTCAACTTTTGCCGAGCTTGAACAAGTCCCTACTGCTGTTGATGCTGAGTCCATTACTAATGAGGTTTTGGCTAAGTTTCTCTCTCAGGACACAGATAGAGTAGAAATTATCTATACGAAATTCATAAACCTTGTTAGCTGTAATCCTGTAGTTCAAACACTTTTACCATTAGACCCTCAGGGTATAGCGTCAGAAGAAGATGAGATTTTTAGATTGACTACAAAAGATAGTCGTTTGACTATTGAGAAAGATCGAGGTCCAGCAAATGATCAGCCTGCTTTGCCTTCAGATATCGTTTTTGAGCAAAGTCCAGAACAGTTGCTAAATGCATTATTGCCTTTGTATCTCCAAAATCAGTTGCTGCGAGCCTTACAAGAATCAGCCGCCTCAGAGTTGGCTAGTAGGATGACCGCAATGAATAATGCGAGTGATAATGCAAAGGAGCTAGCTAAGACATTGACCCTTGATTACAACAAAGCTCGCCAGGCTGCCATTACTCAAGAAATCCTTGAGGTTGTGGGAGGTTCTTGTGCTTAAGGTTTCGTTTTAGGCTGCAGATGATGATTTTTGCTAGACTTCTTTGGTAAGTGAACTTTCAGGTTTTTCTTAAATAGTTTTTAGATTTATAAAGAACTATATTTTCTTTTAATCTATTTGAACAACCTCTCAGATTAACAAAAGGTCTTTTTTATTGCGATTACTTTCTAACTTAGCTAAAACATATCCATGGGTTGAGTTACAAGATTACCTCTAGCTAGTCTTTTCAAGTCCTTAAAGTGAAGTTAGATTTTCTTGAACTTGATTTTGATTGGCCGAACGAATTGCCTATTCATCAATTAAGGCCATGGCTCTTAAGCCGTATAAGAAAATATGGAGAACCAGTAAGGTGGGCAATAACTTCTTTGGGTCCGCCTTTGGAAAGTAAGGTTCGGAAAATTAAAGTAGAAGCAATTTTGATTCAATCAAAATCATGAGCTGTTAAGAGGTTATGTTTGGAATGTCTACTTCTAATAGTTTATTTAAGGCGCCGTCATCTCCTATGCCGACGATTATGGTCGTACCTACAGGAATAGGTTGTGATATAGGTGGATTTGCAGGAGATGCAATGCCTGCAGCGCGTCTTCTTGCAGCTGCCTCTGGGTGTTTAATTACTCACCCAAATGTGATGAATGGAGCATCTCTTTATTGGGTTGATCCGCGCATTTCCTATGTAGAAGGCTATAGCCTAGACCGTTTTGCGGCTGGTGAGATGAATTTGCGGCCTGTAAGGCAGCAAAAGGTAGGCTTGCTTTTAGATGCTGGCATTGAGCCAGCGTTGAGGCAAAGACATTTACAGGTTGTCGATGGTTGTAGAGCAACTCTGGGTTTGAATATTACTTGTGAAGTAACTAGTGACCTGCCCTTAGGCGTAGAACTTTGTAAGGGATCTAGTGGTGTTAGTTGGGGAGGCTTACGGCAACCAGATTCTTTGCTTCGTGCTGGTAAGTTTTTGAAGGAAGCTGGAGCAACTGCAATAGCTGTCGTAAGTAGGTTCCCTGATGATATAGAAGCTGAGACGCTTAAGGAATATCGACGAGGAAATGGTGTCGATGCTTTAGCAGGTGCTGAGGCCTTGATCAGTCATCTATTGGTTAGAGAGCTTGGAATTCCTTGTGCGCATGCACCAGCATTGAGACCACTGCCATTAGAGTACTCTCTAGACCCAAGAGCTACTGGAGAAGAATTGGGTTATACATTTTTAGGCTCAGTTTTGGTTGGACTTAGTAGAGCTCCTGATCTGCTTGCAGTTAACGAAAAAGAGGAACCATTGGAGAAAAAAAATAGCTTTATCTGTGCAGATGATTTAGGTGCTCTTGTTGTCCCTGATGGGGCATTAGGAGGTGACGTGGCTCTTTCTTGTTTGGAGAGAGGTATTCCAATAATTTCGGTGAAAAATCCATCTGTTCTAAACGTGACAAAGGATTCCCTCCTGGCCAATGAAGATTTGCAAGTACGTGAAGAGGTTGGGATCTTAAGTGCTTGTAGTTACTCTGAGGCGGCTGGTTTCTTGTTACTTTTACGAGAAGGTATTTCTCTGGAGTCTTGCCAGCGTCCTATCACGAGATTTGCTTGAGATAATTGACTTCAGAAGTCTTTACTCTCTCTTTGTTTGGACTTTGAGGTGACCATATATGATTTGTTTTTTTCATCTCAGGCATGCCATCGGATGGCGAGGAGATACCCCCAGAGCTTTTGCAACACCTGGATGGCAAACGTCTCCATTAACTGTATTTAATCTTGAAAGCAATTCAGTCCGTTCAGTGATCGCTTGTTGATGCAAAAGGAACGGCTCCTGGCATGTTGCCGACTGCATAGCGCTGAACCTCATGGATGCTGATAGTTGGATTGGTATGTGTGGTTTCGATATTTGTTTCTACACACCCACCTTGGTCTATTGTCACGTCAACTTTGTTAATTATGAGGTGGCTATAGGATGGCGCCAACCAGTGCCAAATGCTTGTTGGCTAACCTTTAAAACTGGAGGAGCTTGTCGGCGTTTGAATTCACTTTTCTTTAGCAATTCACTAGCTTTTTGTACTATTTTAGGTTGATGTCCTAAGGAAATTAATTGATCGGCAGAGTATTTTTCTTCAATAAGTGCATTAAGAACTGGATCAAGAGTGGAATAATCAGGTAATGAATCACTGTCTAGTTGATTCGCTCTCAATTCAGCACTTGGTGCTTTATTGCGAATGGACTTGCCAATAACATCGCCAAGAGTGGGGAGTCCCATCTCTTCTCGAAATCGTTGGGTTGCTTTGGTGTCTAACCAGGAGCAGAGAGCGAAAACTGTTGTTTTATATAGATCACCTATAACTGATAATCCTCCATTCATGTCTCCATATAGAGTGCAATAACCAACTGCCAGCTCTGATTTGTTACCTGTAGAGAGAAGTAGATGACCATGTTGATTGGCAACCGCCATAAGCAGCGTTCCTCTGATCCGAGACTGAAGATTTTCTGCAGCAATGTTTTCTAGAGGAGATCCAAATGATTTCGAGATTTCTTGATCGAATGATTCCATTAAATTACTTATTGGTAACTTATAACTAGCTATACCTAATCGATTAACTAGTTCAGTCGCATCACTAACTGATGCATCTGAACTCCATGGCGAAGGCATCATTAACCCTGTGACATGGTTTGCACCTAGAGCTGATGTAGCAATTGTTGCAACGAGGGTTGAGTCGATTCCACCACTAAGGCCTACTAAAGCAGAGTTGAAACCACATTTTTTGGTATAGTCACGAACACCAAGTACAAGAGCATGAAAGAGCTCTTCCATCGGATCTACGTCTTTTGCATCGTTCAAGTGAATTTGTGATGTGATGTCCCATATTTTGAAGGATTCTTTGCAACTAGGTAGCTGTAAGACAATGTTTCTCTGGTCGTCAAGGATAAAACTTGAACCATCAAAAATTAACTCGTCATTCGCGCCAACCTGATTGAGGTAAACAACAGGGCAATTGAGTCGTTGACTAGCTTGGCTTACTAAATCCTTTCTTGTTTTGTTTTTTGAAGGGTTGAATGGAGAAGCTGAGAGATTAAGTAGGACATCAATTTTTGCTGGTATAAGTTGCGCCACGGGATCGGGACCACTTATGCGATGTGTTTGCAGTTCTTCTTCTACCCATAGATCTTCGCAAATAGTAATACCTATCCGCCAGCACTTTTCTTGTTTATAAATGTTAAAGACACCCGGTGATTTGGAGGGTCTGAAATAACGGGTCTCATCAAACACATCGTAACTTGGTAGCAGTTGCTTGCGACAAACTATTTCCCATCCATTTCGTTCTATAAGTGCTACTGAATTAAATAATTTAGGGATCTTCTTGTCAGGGATAGCTTCAGCAATCCCAACTAGTACTTTTAGATTAGAATTATCTAACGAGATTGTGTTTGATAGTGATTGTAGAATGGTTTCCTGATGCTTTATCTGGACTTCATTCAGAAGTAAGTCTTTTGGCGGGTAGCCCCATAGAGAAAGCTCAGGAGTGATTAGCAGATCTGCCTTTTGGGAAATTGCTTCTTTAATACTTTTCCCTATAAGCCTTCCATTGCCATTAAGATCTCCAACAAGAGGGTTTAATTGGGCTAGGGCAAACCTCATTGTTCCTTAGTGGTTAGTCCATAAAGATTGTGCTTCAGAAGTATTGGTAAAACAGCGTGAGGGATATCTAAAAGTTTAGGCTCTTGCCTTACTGTTGAACTAGAGGCTTCTGGAATTTTTAGTGGAAGGATCTGGATATTCGCACCAAGTAACTTTAGTGCGACTAGTTCTTCTTTACTTAGAGGCCACCCTTCGCGTGGGGCGATAGCAATTTGTGCGGTTTTTAAAATAGTTTTTGCTTGAAACCATTTTGGGAGCTGGCTGACAAGATCGCTCCCAATCACGAATGTCAGGTCTTCTGAAGGCCACAAAATGCTTGCACGTTCCAATGTCTTGATGGTCCAAGGACTACTTAATTCTTGTACTAACTGGAGATTGGGATTGGATATTGCTTCAACAAGAGCATTTAACATAGCCTGCCGCTTTTTGAGTGTTGCTTTGTGAGCTTTCATGGGATTGTTGCTTGCCCACGTAGCAACTCTTGGGAAAAGAGTTAATAGACCTTCTAGTAATGCTTGATGGCCAAGGGTTGGGGGATCTGCACTTGTTCCAAATAGAGCAATTTTCCGAGAGGTTATTTCTTTGCTCATGGCAAAAGAGCACTTAATTGATTATGTGTTTTTACTTTGTTCAAGGGCCAACTCCATAGCCATTGTCGAGCGGCTGGATTATTGGCAGCAATATGTTGCAGCATTATTTTTGGTAATGCCATTTGTTTATTGCTCCCACTGAGTAGTTCTTTTGCAGCAAGGCGTCCAGTTAATCTTGTTGTGTGTACTGCTAATGCAGCTTGGGCAATTGCTACAGGAGCTGCAGGAGCAAGAGTAAGACCTCCCGTGAACGGTGCAGTAATTAGTAAGAGATGACGTAATGTCCCTAAAGTTATTTGGATTCCAAGTTGGGCACCCCCAAGTAGAGCACTATATTCAGATAGTCTTTTTAGAAGCTTTCTCGCTGCAGGACCGCCAATTTGTATTCCATATAAATTACATAGTTGCACAATAAGTGCGGTGTCACAGGCTATTCCTCCTGCGAGGTCAAGTATCAAAAGTGGATTTGCAGCAACACCTGTAGCTTTTAGTGCAGCAAAACGACCTATTAAACCTTGGGCCTTAGCTTTACTACCTTTGAGTCTTAGTTGTCTAAGTTCGTTTTGGAGGTGATCTGCTTGACGGAGTGCGTTAAGTGATAGAAGAAGTTCTCCTTCTTTTGTTAGAAGGTTTGAGAGGTATTCATGAAGCTCGTCGATTGCTGGAGAGCATCGGTGAGCCCTGACCTTTCCACTGGCTTGGATATGTGCTTTTCTCGGGGCCGCAGAAACAGCTTTTATAGCAATACTTTGAGCTGGTTTAGGAAGCCTGGATCTGATGCTTTCAATAAGAGATGTTTGTTCTTTTTGAGTCCATTGGTCACATCTATTGAGCACCATGATTATTGGCTTTCCACTTTGAACTAATACCTTCAAAGCATCTATTTCTACACTTGATATATCACTATCTAACACAAGCAAGATAAGGTCGGATTGAAGTGCTACTCGTGCTGCCAAACGACCTCTCCCTGCTTCGCCAATTTCGTCAATACCCGGCGTATCTACTAGGTATACCGAATCCAGAGTAGTGATACTTTGAGCCCATCGAACGCTCTCAATGCGGCGAGTACATCCATGCGCAACATCGGTGGCAAAGAAGTTTTCGCCAAGTAATGCATTCAATAAGCTTGATTTGCCTACACCAACTCTCCCAAAAGCAGAAATTCTTAATTGTCGCCTGATTAAACGTTCAAGTTGTCGATCGAGCGCAACGAGCTCTCCTTTCAGTAAGCTTTGCTCACGATTGCTGAGAAGTAAATTGTCTCGCCATTTACTTAATAAGAGTTGGCTAGGCTCTGAAATCGTATGTAATGAGGTCATTGGACTGACTTCCTCCACCAACCAGCAAGCACTGCTAAGACAGCATCTGCTCCAATTAAACCAACAAATCCACCAAATTCATCCACTACTACTCTGATCCCGTTTTTATCTGCTCGGAAACCATCTAGTAGACGATCAGCGCGAATCATCTCAGGAACGAATTCAACATCTTGGCATAGATCTGCAACAGTTAAATTATCTTGTCCTTGAAGTAAAGCTTGAAGAAGGCACTCTCTATTCGCTATACCTAAGATCTTGTCGACTTCTGTACCTAAAACAACCCACCAGCTTGTGTTGTTCTTAATTAGGAGATCTCTCAGTGAATTTAGAGTTGCCGATCCATCCAAGGTTGGAGCAGCAACTCTAGGAGTCATTAAATCTCTAGCTGTAATGTCGTTAAGTTGGAAGACCTTAGTAATCATGGCAGCTTCGTCAGCTTCTATAAGTCCTTTTTGAGAACCAAGTCTTGCAAGCTGTCTGATTTCATCTTCATCTGTACTGATTTCATCCTCGGCTGTAATAGTAGGTATTATTCTTTCCAATAACACCACAAGCGGCCTCATAATTAAACTAAGTAATTGGAGCACTGGAGCACTCGCTAATGAAACTTGTAGAGCGAACCTGCTGCCTAGTGATTTAGGTAAAATTTCTCCAAAGAGGATTACAAGAATGGTTAGCCCTATTGAGAAGACTGGCAAAGCAATGCCACTTATTGCTCTCTTCTCTAAAACGACGGTCGCATAGCCTCCAAGCATCAGGCTCCCGAAGATATTGAATCCATTGTTCGCTATTACCAGGACTGAAAGAGTTCTTCCTAGGCGCTTACGTAACTTTGCTAATAGCTTTGCTCCTGCATACGCTTTGGGCCGATCAGCTAATTTGTGGACCCTCAGTGGATTGACTGTCAGGAGTGCGGCTTCGACCCCTGAACACCAAGCAGAGCCTGTGACGACGATGATGATCAGAAGTGATAGGACAAGGATGTCTCCACTCATATTTGTGAAGTCTTTTGAATGTTGAGAGGTTGGTTAATACAAGACATTCTTATTTGTCTTGAGTAAGTTCGCATTAATTAAGAGAAGGTTAGTTAGTTATGAGCGTTTGAGCTTGGCTGATTGGTGATTCTTGTTGAGATACACAGGTGACTTGGGTGAGGTTGATTTGTCTTTTTGAATTCTAAGGTTCGTAGCTAGGCATATCGCTTCTAGAAGGAGGAGTTAATTCTTGGCTTTTATGCGCTATGAAAAGGGTGAGAAGTTTTGGTTCCAGCGTTGCTGTTACTAAAAACCTCTAGTCCTTTAAATCATTCTTGTGATTGATTTGTCGATTTTTCGAAAGCGGCGTGAACGCTTTTTAACTCAATTGGGTAATGCTGCTGCAATTATTCCTGCTGCTCAATTAGTTACCCATCATGCAGATTGTGAGCATCGGTTTAGGCAGGATAGTGATTTTTGGTATTTAACTGGGTTTGATGAGCCAGATGCAGTTGCTTTATTACTCCCCCATCGTCCGAGAGGGGAGCAATTTGTTCTTTTTGTACAT